>CAMBPW010000040.1 GCA_945869755.1 uncultured Gemella sp. | reverse complement strand
TAATATTCTTTTTAATACTTTCATTATATCTCCTTTAAAATTAGTATAGTTAAAAGTATACTATTATCTCCCGCTATTGTAAATAGCTTTTTGTACTTTTGTGGCTAACTTCTTTTTACTATATGCGATGTTTGTTTTTTGTGTGAAATGTCTGATAATTTAACGTTATAGATTGCCATTATAACTTAAATGTGATATGATTTAGTTGAAAGCTATAGCACGGAAGGGAAGGGGGAGAGCTTTTTATGAGTAATTTTTTTATAGATAGCTTTTTGCCGAGTTTAGGGATAATAATAACACTATTAGGAATTCCTTTCGGTTTAAAGTTTATTAAAGACGGTTTAAAGAAAGATGATAAGGAATAAGTAGGAAATATAATTATAAACTACGCAACATATCACTAAATATAAAACTAAATACTATTTTGATAGATAGTAAAAAAGTAGTTTGTTAAATCAAATACACTAATAGAAAAAATTTTTAAATGTAACATTTGAAAATTATTTATTTTTCGTGCTATCGCAATATAATAAAAAATAATAGTGAATTAAAATATTTTAATTCACTATTTTATTTTGACTTCAATTGTTTTATTTTTTACTAGCTTTATTTACAAAGTGATAAGTGTCTATTGTTTCTTTCATAATTTTCACGTTATGCATTCTAACTATTTTTGCACCTCTTCGAATTGCTTCAAGCGACAATACTGCACTAACTACATCTCTTTCTTTTGGATTTGTTCCTCCACCTAAAATGTAATTTGTCGTTCTTTTTCTACTTACTGCATATAAAATTGTACAACCGAATGTTTGCAGTTTTTCTAATTCATTAGTAATTATTAAATTTTCAGTAGCATCATCTTTTCCAAACCCTATCCCAGGATCTACAATTATATTTTCTTTTTTAATTCCTGCATTTAAACAAACATCTACACTTTCTTGTAAATCTAATAATAAACTACCTATTTCATTTCCTTTTTCTGTTGCTCCGTTGTGCATAACTATTATCGGAACATTATATTTTTTTGCAACTTCTGCCATATTATTGTTTTTTGCACCGTAAACGTCATTTATAATATCAGCTCCGTTTTCAACAGCAAATGTTGCAACTTCACTTTTATACGTATCTATACTAATTAATATATTTGGAAAGTGTTTTCTAATAATTGGTAATATTAATTTTAGACGTAATATTTCATCTTCTACAGAAACTTTTTCTGCTCCCAGTCTAGTAGATTCACAACCAATATCAATTATATCTGCACCATCATTTATCATCTTTTCAACTTGTGCTAAAGCACTTTCGATATTAAAAAAATCTCCACCGTCAGAAAAAGAATCTGGTGTAAAATTCAATATTCCCATAATTAAAATTTCTTTTTCTTTAATTAATTTATTTATTTTATTCATTACTATTACCTTTCAATAAAAAATTTCTCACTTCTGATATTAAATAAAGCGACCCACTCACTACTAAAATCTCATCGTCTTCTAAATTGTTAAGCAAATTATTTAATGCTACTTCATAATTTTCAAACTGCGTTACTTTTTTAGTAAAGCAATTAGCTAAATTACTAAGAGATGATGATGACGTAATATTTATCGGTACTTTCGTTATATAAAATTCTGCATTTAAAGTTTCAAAAAGTTTTATCATTTCTCGATAATCTTTGTCTTCTAAAATACCAATTAATAATTTTATTTTATCAAATTTTTGCTTTGATAAATAATTTACTAAACTACTAACCCCGTCAATGTTGTGTGCTCCATCAATTAAAATGTTTTCTCTTAACCACTCTAATCTACCAGCCCACACAGTTTTAGAAAATGATTTTTTAATTTGTTCGTTAGTTAAATTAATAATATTTCTTTCTCTTAAATTCAAAAGTGCCAACAATGCTAAACTAGCATTATAAATTTGATGTTCTCCAAGCATTTTTATCGTTATATCATTAAATTGTTTAAAAGAAAATATGCTTTTTTCAAAAGAAATATTTTTTATTTTAATATCTTCAAAATTTAAAACTTCAAAATTCGCATCTTTTTCAAAAGCTATACTACTAATTACATTTAATACTTCTTTATTTGCAGGATAAACAATTACATTATCATTTTTTTGAATAATTCCCGCCTTTTCAAAAGCTATTTTTTCTAAACTATTTCCTAATATGTTAGTATGATCAAACCCTATTTTTGTAATAATTGATAACAATTTATTTTCAAAAACATTTGTTCCGTCATATTGCCCACCAAGACCAACTTCCATAATTACAAAATCAACATTTTCTTTTGCAAAATATAGAATTCCAACTACTGTTAAAATTTCAAAAAGTGATAAATTATCATCACTATTAGGAACATTTTTATACCATTTTGATACAACTTCTAAATATAAATTATACATTTCAGTATAACTAATAAAAGTATCATTTATTCTAATTCTATCATTAAAACTAATCATAGCAGGACTAGAATACATACCAACTTTATAATTTTCACTCAAAGCCGTTTTAATGTAACAACTAACCGACCCTTTGCCATTAGTACCCGCAATATGAATAACATTTAATTTTTTATGCGGATTATTAAAAAGTTCTAAAATCTTTTCCATTCTATGCAAACCAAGTTTCATACTACTACGTTCAGCCTTAGAAACATAATTTATTATTAACTCTTCACAAATCTTTTCCAAACAATAACTTTTTTCAACACTTTCTGGAAGTTTACTAATTTCTTCATATATTTCTTCTAAAGTATTTGCTAATAAAATATTATTCAAAGAAACTAAATCTTTCTTTGTTTCTTTAAAATAATCTATTAATAGTTTTTTGAAATTATCAATATTTTTCACAATAAATTCTCCTATTATTTCATATTGTAATTTTACTATGAACTATAATTCGTTGCAACTTAATTAACATATAAGTTTACATTCACACTTTTATGAAATCGGTTGTATTTGTAAAATGAGTGTGCTATAATAAAAATATAGTATTTTTCTACAACAAAGGTACAAAAATAGTAAATATACTCAAATAAAAATGTTACTAAAAACAATAAAAGGAGGTTTAGTTATGAAGATAATTAAAATTATACTGTCCACAACCACTATAATTTCTTTACTAGCATTTAATGTAAACTATACTCATTCCGCAAAACACCACAAAGGACAAACTGTAACTATTGACGGAGTTCAAGTGTCGTATGACCCAAATGCAATAAACGGTGGAATTGATTTAACTACAGAAAAAGAAAAGCTAGTTGCTATAAAGACAAATTACACATTAGAAAGTAAAGAAATATATGTTCCTTTTGAACAACAAATAAATGAATATTATTTTGGCACAGCAACAGCTAGTATGCTAACAAAATCAATAAACATACCACAAACACAACAACAAATATCTAATTTATTAGAAGAACCAAGTGCAGTTACAGCAGGAAAAAATTTATCAACTGCACTTAATAGATTGCTAGAAAATTCTAAATTTAGATTTTATTGGGAATGGCATAATAACGTAAACGATATAACAACTATGAAAACTCATATAGTATCAGCTATAGAATATGGTAATCCAGTAATGGTAAATATGACAGAAGGACCTGGAGATAATTATTTGCGTGGTCATAATATAGGATATTCTCACTCTATATTCGGACTAATTTCTGGATTTTATAATTACGGAGATAGAATAAAATACATCGAACCAGGATATGGTAGATTCTCTGGTTTTGTTAAACCTCAAGTTACAACTATAGAAAATTTAAGTTATGCTACAGGAGATAGAGGCTATGTTTGGTAAATTTTTTAAATTATTTATTATTTTTGCATTAGCAATTTCATTAATAAGTTGTAACAAGAAAGAATTAAGTAATATAAACAACGAACCTGCTATAAATAATTCAACAGATTATGTAACTATATCATCTACCAATAAAACTTACGACAAAATTAACATTCAAGAAAAATTCAAAAACAGTAAAGACTATACTTATCCTAGTAATTACACATTTATCCCTAGTATTCTAAAAGAAAATAAACTAATAGGAGAAGCTGATGAATTTGAAAACCAAGGAATTAAACATCTAGGAATATACGATCTCAATACCGAAAAAATAGAAATAATAAAACAAATTGATGACACATCAGCAGATAAATCATTAATAATATTAGATTTCAAAAATAATAACATATTATTTGAAGAATTTGACTACGAAAAAAGAGAATCAAAATTTTATTTCGGAAATATCCAAGATAAAAATTTTAAATTATTAGAAAACAAAACGAATGTACCTCAAATACATCAATCTCAAGGAATAATTTATGAACAAAATGTAATATTATCGCTATATAACGAAAAAACTAATAATTACGAACTAAATTATTACGATATTAAAAAAGATACAAAACAAAATATAGAAAAATTAAATACAGGATTTCCTGTTATTGTCGAAAAAACTTTATATTATTTAACAATAGCTAACGATAAAAAAATTACACAACTTATTTCTTACGATATTACAACAAATTCTAAAAAAGTTATTTTTGAAACTAAAGATGAAAAAATGTATCTTTCTGGACTAGCAAGTAACAGTAAAAAATTAGCACTATCTATGCAATATGAAGAAAAAGCAGAATTATACATATTAGAAAACAAGAAATTAGAAAAAATATATGAAACTACTTGGATAGAATCACTTAATTTTAAAGGTAATTTTTTAACTTGGCTTGGGGACGCAACAATACCAGAACGAAAAAGAATGCAATATTTCGCACTTGATATTAATAACAATCAAGAATTAATAAACGATGGTGGACCAATCATTTTAGCAGATGATGGTATTGTTTGGATAGAATATATAAAACCAGAAGCAGAAATACCTAAAGGCGAAAGCATGACAAACCAATATTCAAAAATTAAATATTTACAATACAAATAATTTATTAAAAATAATATTATCTATATAATATTGATTACATATATTTTTATAATAAATTTAATACAGCATAAAAATAAAATTCGTGCTTTACTATATAATTTATTATTAAGTTAAATAACTAAAAACAAAAAACTAATTAGCAATATACCTACTTACACATAGTAGTTTATTGCTTTTAAAATTTACTTTACAAAATTTTTTTCAAAACTTAATAAGGCGACTTAGAAAAAATATATTTTTTAAAATTATTATTTTCTAGTTGCTTTCTTTATGTTTGACATTATTACTAATTAGTGGTAATATATTATTACTAACTTTTAAAGAGGGATTATTATGGATATTACATGGAAAAAAAATTCTACTATTCATACAGAAATAGTATTTAAAAAAGCAGAACGCACAATAAACTTTAATATTGGAAAAACAATAAAAGAACACGGACTTACGACACCACAATTTGGAGTTCTTGATGTTTTATATACAAAAGGAGAAATGCGTATTTGTCATTTAATAGGAAAAGTTTTAGCAACGTCTGGAAATATGACAGTAATTATTAAAAATATGGAACGTGATGGCTTATTGTATAGAAAACAAGATGCAGTAGATAAGCGTGCATATATTGTCGGTTTAACTGATAAAGGTAAAGAAATATTTGAAAATATTTTACCAAAACACCGAGAAGAAATTAATAATGTATATAACATATTAACAGAAGAAGAAAGAGAAACATTAATAACTATTTTAAAAAAATTTAAAAAACTAGATAAAATGTCAGAGGAAGAAAAAGAATGTCAAAAACAATTTTATTAGCAGTAGGCTCATTTAGAAAACAATCATTTAACAAAAGTTTAGCAAATTACATCGCAGAAACTTTAGAAAAAGAAGGTGTAACTGCAAAATTTTTAAATTATAGAAATTTACCAATTTTAGAACAAGATACAGAATATCCTACACCTCAAGAAGTAATAGATATTCGTAATGAAGTTAGAAATGCAGACGGACTTTGGATAGTAACTCCTGAATATAACGGATCATACCCTGCACTATTAAAAAATTTATTAGACTGGTTATCACGCCCAGAAAAACAATTTGATTTTGAAACACCTACAGTTATAAACGGATTAGCAACGACAGCATCATCTGCTGCAGGTTCAACAAAAGCTAAATTTGTTTTAGAAAATGTTCATACGCTACTTAAATACATTCGTACAAACGTAATGACTGGTAACGGTGTCGGTATTCAAATGTCCCAAGAAACTTGGCAAACTGGAGAACTTAAATTAACAGAAGAACAAAAAGAACAAATTAACGAACAAGTACTACAATTTATAAAATTTATTAACAAAAAATAAAAAGAATGGAAAATATTTTCCATTCTTTTTTTAAGCTTTTTCTTTAAAAAGTTTTTGATTAATTTTATCAACTATAGATGCTAATGCAGCGTCTCCAGAAACGTTACATGCCGTTCCAAAACTATCTTGTGCAATATATAAAGCTATCATAAGAGATAACATTATTTCATTGAAACCTAAAATAGATTGTAATAAACCTAAAGCAGCCATAACTGCTCCACCAGGAACACCAGGTGCTGCAACCATAGTTACACCTAACATTAAAATAAATTGAAGCATAACCATACCTGCTGGGAACTGTCCACCGTGTTGTAACCAGTAAACAGCTGTTGCACAAGTAGTTAATGTAATTGTACTTCCTGATAAGTGAATTGTTGCAAATAACGGAATTGTAAAATTAGCAATAGACTTATCAACACCCATTTTTTTAGCACAATCAAGCGTTACAGGAATTGTCGCTGCAGATGATTGTGTTCCAATAGCTGTAGCGTAAGCAGGTAAAATTTTTGTAATCATCTTAAATGGATTACGTCCATTTACAGCTCCACCAACAAAATATTGTGAAACTATTATTACAATGTGTAATGCAATAATTACAGCGAAAACAAATAAGAAGATTTTTAAAATTTTGAATACTTCCCCTGAAACTGTAATATTTGAGAACACACCTAAAATGTATAATGGTAATAACGGAATAATTAATTTATTTAATAACAATTCAATTAATTGACCAAATTCATCAAAAGCTTTTTTCATACCGTCAAGTTTTAAAGATGAAATTCCAATTCCTAAAATAAATGATAAAACTAACGCAGTAGTTACATCAAATATCGGCGTCATAGAAAATCCAATGTATCCTTTTAATAATAACTCTTCTGGATTTGATAAACTTTGTAACGAAGCATTTTTTAAAATGTTAGGTAATACACCTTGTGCAACAAAATATGCTAAAGCTCCTGCAATAAGCGTAGAAATATACGCAATAGCTGTAGAAAGCCCTAAAAGTTTTCCTGCTCCAGTACGAAGTTGACTAATACCAGGAACGATAAATCCTACGATAATTAATGGTATCGTAAATTTAAGAAATGAACTAAAAATATCAGAGAATGTTACAAAAATTTTAACTACTGATTCTGAAAAAACATTTCCTACAATAATACCTAATACTAATGCTAATAATAATTTACCTAATAAAGGTAATCTGTTATAAAAACTCATTTATTTCTTCCTCCTTTTGTATTTCTAAAAAATACATGTGTATATTATACAAGTATTTTTTCTTTTTGTAAAGAGAAAAATTGAAAATAATAATTTTTTTCTAAAATAATTTGCAATATATATATAATTATTGTATAATTTAACAATAAAGTTTAATTATAGAAAGGAATTATAATGAAAAAAACATTTGTAAAAGTAGCAGTAGCAACTACATTATCTTTATCATTAGGTTTAACTACAACTAATTATTCATTCGCTGAAAAAGAAGGAGAAATAAGAAATGTAGTAGAAAATAATGGTCTTTGGTCATACGAAGAATATGGTGTAGTAGTTAAAAATTCAAATGGAACTATAGAATATGGTTGGTTGCCAAAAGTTTCTTTAACAAAACCTGAAACACAAACTGAAACACAAACTACAAAACCTGAAACACAAACTGAAACAAGTTCTACTGATACCGATAGTGCATCACTTGTAAATAATCCATATAATGGTACTATAAGTTTAGAAACACTTAAAAAGTATACAGCAAATAAAAACAATGCAGCAGCAACAACTAAAAAAGATGAAAAAGTTTTACCAAAAACTTCTGCTGTAAAATAATTTTAGAAAATAAAAAATAAACAACTACTCTTAATGAATAGTTGTTTATTTTTTTACATTAAAATTTAATTAATAATTTTATTTTAATATTAATTTACTACATTTTCGCTATATCCTTTAACGATAACATCGACTGCTGAGTTTAATCCACCTTCTACTAAATTTTCAATAGCTGTCGTCGTATAAAACGCTGTATGAGGTGTATAAA
>CAMBPW010000039.1 GCA_945869755.1 uncultured Gemella sp. | reverse complement strand
TTTAGTTACTTAATTAACAAATCAAAAGTAGCCTTTGAAGAAGCTAACGTTCCTTTATATACATTAACTAATTATGACTTGTTAATAGAAGAAGCTAGTGAACAAGGATACATACAAGAAGAAGATATAAAAGAATTAGTAGTTTGGCGAGATAATTTATAATAAAAAATGTTTAGGGCTACTCTAAAATCGTGATTTCAAAGAAATTTATTTATTGAGTAGCCCGTAAATTTATTATATTTTAAAAAAGATTTTACAAAATTAAATTTTGAAGTCAATAAACCATTAAGAATATGTAGTTATATTTATAATTAACGTTTTTTAACTTTTTATTTAGATACAAAACTTTATTTTAATATTATTCACAACAGCAACTTTCGTCGTTATTACAATTTTCATCTCTACAATTTTTGCCACAAGAACAATAATTGTTAATAGCTAAATCTTCATAATACAATGGACGAATATTTTTATGAACTTCTATTTCTGAAATGTAATTTTTTATTGTTTTATCGTTCGTAACTTCATAAATGTTATTTAATATTTCATAATAATATAGCTCATCTTTTAGTAATTCGTGATTTTCTTTTACTTCATTTTCAACAAAATCAATAAAATCTTCTTCTTCTGAAAGAGAAAGTAAAGCCAATGCAAGCAAACTTGAATCTTCTTTAATAATTGAGTGTTGTGTATATATATTATAAATTTTTTCTGTTTCGTATAATTGTCTTAAAGCATTTATTGAAATATATAAAGTATCAATATCAATACCCATAGTTTCTAAAACATTTTTAACCATTTTACGAATTTTGTCATATTGCTCAGTTTGTTTATATAATGCTGTAAGTTGTAAATAAACGTTTGTAGAAGAACCATGCAATTCAAGATATTTTTCAAAATAATGAATAGCTTTTTCGCCTTGGCTCATAAATCCTAAATGTAAATAGGCTTCTGAAAATTCATTGTTATAAGCTATTGTTTTTAATAATAAGTCTTTTGATTTATAGAGTTCATGCAATTGATTATATGCAAATGCTACTGAGAATGTAATTTCTGCATCGTGATAATCTTTTCCATAATGTTTATAAAATTGTACAGCTTCTTCAAATTTTGCCATTTCTACTAAATTTTTTAAAACATTTTTGAAAGTTTGTACATTTTTATTTTCGTTAAAAATTTTATAGTTTATATCTAATGCTTCGTTGTTGTTACCTATTTCTGAATAAATTTCAGAAAGCTCAATACTAATTGCATTTTTTAAATCATCATCATTTTCTACTAATTTTTCTGCTTGTAAAAATTTTTCTTTTGCTACATCTAGTAACATATCTTGCTTATAAATAATACCTTCTAAAAATAATGTTTTTGGAGTTTTTCTTGAATTGAATAGTATTATAAGTGCGTCATCATCACGACCAAGATGAATTAAGTTATTTACATAATATACTATTGCATCTTCATCATTTTTATTATTGTTATAAATAAATTCTGATATTTCTAAAGATTTTTCTATTAAGCCATTAGTAAAAAATATATCTCTAAATGATTCTAGCTGTTCTCTATCTAAATTTTTTATTTCTAATTTTTCATATTCTTTTAATAACTCATTAATATCCATTTTGTTCTCCTTAAAAATTTCTATTTGCCATTTTATTTAAAATAAATAGCAAATCATTTTTTGTTTTTTCATCGATGCGTTCTATTGCTACTTTTGCTTTTTCTAAATATTTATTACTTAATTTTTTTGTAGCATCAAGTATTTCATTGTCATTTTTAATTTCAAATATTAATTTATTTTTTTCTTCAATAGTCATGTTTTTAAAGTCGTTAAATCTATTTTTATCTTTTAAAAACTTTAAAATAATAGGGAAAGTGAAATTTCCATTTAATAAATCTTGGCCTACATCTTTTCCGAATGTTTCTTTATCAACAGCAAAATCTAAATAGTCATCCATTATTTGATAGCTCATTCCTAGAAAATGACCAAATTTATAACAAGCTATGATATCTGACATTTTTGCGTTACTACATATTGCGCCAGCAACGCAAGAAAAAGAAATTAACATAGCAGTTTTTCTTTTTATTTTTTTTAAGTAATCAATAATTCTAACATTAGTATTAAACAAATTGTTATTTTGGATTATTTCACCGATACAAATTTCTTTTAATGTCTTAGTTAAATATTTATGAAGTTCATAATTTTCTAATTTAGACATTTCTTTTAGCACTCTTGCAAATAGAAAATCTCCTATAAAGAGTGCTTTTTTATTTCCATATATATTATTTAGTGTAATATTTCCACGTCTTTCTAATGCTTTATCAATAATATCATCATGAATTAAAGTAGTAGTGTGAATAATTTCAACAATACTAGCAATGGAAAGAACATCTTTGTTATACTTTCCAAGATTAGAACATATTAGTGTTAATAGTGGTCTAACTCCTTTTCCAGTTATAGAAAAATAATTTTGAATTATACTATTAATATCTTCATTGTCGTTTTCAATAATTTTATTTATATTATTTTTAACTTCTAACATACTTTTTTGGTAGTTATTTAGCATTTTTTTCTCCATATTCAAGTAAATCGTCTAACGATATATTTTCATTACATAAAAATTGAATTTCATCATAATAGAAATTAAAGAAAGTTTTGATTAAATTGCTAATATCTTCTTTTAATAATTCCTTATTGTATAACTTTATAAATGTAATAGGTAATTCAGTTATTAATTCAAAAATGTCGGCAGTACATAAATTATTTTTTGCTAGTATAGTATATAATTTTTCTTTTGCACTAGCTACTATATGTAACTTTTGTAAATTTTTAGATAGTAAATAATAATATTCAAAACTAAAATAATCACCTATTAATAAATCTTGAGCATTAATTTCACTATTTTTTACTTGTTTAATATGCTTATCTAAAGAAGATAGTGCATAAAAAATAGCATAGTTATAATTATTATTTTTTAAATTATATTTTTTTATAAGATTTTCATATCCTAAACTATCAATTAAATTTTTATTATAAATAAAATTATCTTTTAACATATTATTTCCTTTAGATTTATTTCTAAAATATTATATCATAAAACTAAATTAATAAACAAAAATAAAAATTAAGTTATAATAATAAAAATAAATGAACATAATATAGTTATTAATTTAAAAATGTGATAAAATATTAAGAAAATTTCAAGAAAAGGAGAATAAAAATGACAAAACAATTTAATTTTATTATGATATCGCCTCATTTTCCAAAAAATTATGAAACATTTGCATTAAGATTAAAAGAAAATGGTATTAATGTATTAGGAATAGCAGATGTAGAATATGATGAACTTAGTGAAGTTTTAAAAAATTCACTTACAGAATACTATAAAGTAGATAGTTTAGAAAATTACGATTCTGTATATAGAGCTGTAGGATTTTTTGCACATAAATATGGAAAAATAGATAGAATAGAGTCAAATATAGAATATTGGTTAGAACTTGATGCAAAATTGCGTACAGATTTCAATGTTTTTGGTTTTAAAGAAGATGATATGGATAGTATAAAAACAAAATCAAAAATGAAAGAAATATTTAGAAAAAAACGAATTTCAGTTGCAAAAGGTAGAGTTTTTGAAAATGATGAAGACGCAAGAGAACTAGCAAAAGAATTACAATTTCCAATTATAGTAAAACCAAATAGTGGGGTAGGAGCAACAGATACCCATAAAATAAAATCTGAATCTGAATTAAATACATTTTTAGAAAATAAAAATAACAACACTACATATATTATGGAAGAATATATTGCAGGAGATGTAGTAACTTTTGACGGCTTAGTTAATAAAGATGGAGAAATAGTATTTTACTCTTCAATTATACATAATACAGCATTACTTAATGTTTTTGATGATGAAGATGATATGTATTTTTATTTACCAAAAGAAATACCAGCAGATTTGGTAAAATTAGGAGAAAGATGTGTAAAAGCATTTAATATAAAAGAAAGATTTTTCCACTTTGAATTTTTCAGAACAGAGCCAAAAGGTAAATTAATGGCTTTAGAAATAAATTGTAGACCTCCAGGGTGGCCAACTATTGATATGTTTAACTATGCCAATGACATAGATATATTTAACGAATATGCAACTGTTGTTTTAAAAAATCAATTTAATGCAAAACTAACTAGACCATATAATTGCGTTTATATTTCAAGAAAAGATTATAAAAATTATGTTTATAGTGAACAAAGTATTCGCGAAAGATATAGTAAAGAAATAGTTGATATATTAGAAGTGCCAACTCAATTTACAGGAATGTTAGGAAACAGAGGCTTGATATTTAGAAGCGAGAATATAGAAAAAATTGAAGAAATTATAAATTGTGTTAGAGAAGTTGTTAAAGGAGAATAAATTTGAAGTTTGAAAAAAGAAGTCATTATAGTGGATTCCTTAATCGTGAAATGGAATTTAATGTTTATGGTCATGCAGGAAAGCCAGTAATAGTTTTTCCGTCATCTGGTGGAAGTCAAGATGAATATGGTGATTTTGGAATGATAGATTCAATAAGAAATTATATAGATAGAGGAATTATAAAAGTATATACTCCTAATTCTGTAGATAGTGAATCTTGGTTTTCAAATAAGCATTATCACGATATGGGAAATTTTCATAATTTGTATGATAGTTATATTATTCATGAATTATTACCATTAATTAGATATGAGTCTAATTGGCAAGGAAAAATTATTGCAACGGGGTGTAGTATGGGAGGATTTCATAGTGTCAATTTTGCATTAAGACATCCTGATGTTTTTGATACTACAATTGCACTTAGTGGAGTTTATGATGCGAGATTTTTCACGGGAGAATATAGAGGAGATCTTGCAGTATATATAAACTCTCCTATAGATTATTTATATAATAACAATGATGAATGGTTTTTAAATCAATATAGAAATAACAATTTTATAGTTTGTGTAGGGCAAGGTGCTTGGGAAGAACCGCATATACAAGAAACTAGAAGATTACAAAAAGCATTTAACGATAAAAATATTCCAGGTTGGTTTGATTTTTGGGGTTATGATGTTGATCACGATTGGAATTGGTGGAAAATACAAATGCCTTATTTTTTAAATATATTAGAGCAAAACGGTAAATTAATATAGATATTAAAAAAGTTTGTATTTTATTTTTATTATGGTATAATATTTTATATTATACTTAGGGGATGTTTAGGATTCGACAGGGATGCTGTTCTATTTAGTGGCACGTAAGAGGGATGTCTCTTTAAAAACACAACAGTTTAAATATAACTGACAACAATAGATCATTAGCTTTAGCAGCTTAATTAGCTAAAGGCTGATTACTTTGTTTGACTGTGGCAAAGATAATCGGTTCATTAACAGCAGTCTATACAAAATAACTTCTGTTTGTAGTTATTTTGAAGAAAATAATCAAACTCGTTTCTAAAAGCCAGTTTATCGGCACATCTTAGAAATTAAAATTAATAGATAAACTAAACGTGTAGAAGGTAAGTAGAGGTGTTTTTGGACGCGGGTTCAAATCCCGCCATCTCCATATTAAAAGACTTTAAAAGTCTTTTTTATTTTAATTAAAAATAATTCGGAGAATATATGAAAATTAAAAACAATTTAACTAAAGGAATTATTTGCATACTAATATCGGGACTAGGATTTTCTTTGATGGCATTATTTGTTAAACTATCGGGAGATTTGCCAGCAATGCAAAAATCATTTTTTAGAAATTTTATAGTAACAATTGTAGCCTTTTTTCCTTTTATAAAAAATTTTAAAAAAATTTCATATCCAAAAATAAAATTCGATTGGTTTATTTTATTTTTACGTGTATTTTTTGGTACATTAGGGATAGTATGTAATTTTTATGCAATTAGTCATATTAGTCTTGCAGATTCAACAGTAATTCAGAGATTATATCCATTTATTGTTCTTTTTCTTTCTTTTATATTTTTTAAAGAAAATATTAGCAAATTAGGAATATTGGCTATATTACTATCGTTTTCTGGAGTACTTTTTATAATAAAACCTTCATTTGATAATATACTATCAATAGGTTCTATTATGGCTTTATGTGGTGCTTTTTGTTCAGGAGCAGCATATACAGCTTTAAGGAGATTAGGAATTAAAGGGATATCTCCTGAATTTATAGTTTTTGCCTTTTCAATTTTTTCTTGTATATCACTAATACCATTTATATTAATCAATTTTGTATCAATGACTTTTTATCAGCTAATATTACTAATATTAGTTGGAATTTTTGCTGCTATTGGTCAATTTGG
Organism: uncultured Gemella sp.; assembly: GCA_945869755.1. Classification (GTDB taxonomy): domain Bacteria; phylum Bacillota; class Bacilli; order Staphylococcales; family Gemellaceae; genus Gemelliphila. Next base: position 2,020 of record CAMBPW010000039.1, on the reverse strand, counting down.
TATAACTTATGCTTATAAATTTGCTGCTGCAAAATCAATAGCTGTATTTGACTATTTCCAAATTTTATTTTCTGGTATTTTAGGATATATATTTTTTACAGAAATTCCAGATGTATATAGTCTATTTGGATATATTACTATAGTTTTAATGGGAATATTATTAGCATATAAAAAAGATAAATAATTAAATTCATATTAAAAACAAAATATTTACATTAACAAAATAATTATGATAATATATGTATATGTAAAATGGAGGTAGTACACTGTGAATAAAATAATTTTTGATATAATTGAAAAAGAAAAACAAAGACAAGATAATAATATTGAATTAATAGCAAGTGAAAATTTTGTTTCGGAAGATGTTTTAAGAGCAACAGGAAGTGTTCTTACAAATAAATATGCAGAAGGATATCCTGGAAAAAGATATTATGATGGCTGTGAAGTAATAGATGAAATTGAAACAATAGCAATTGAAAGATTAAAGAAATTGTTTAATGCGAAATATGCTAATGTCCAACCACATTCAGGGTCAAGTGCTAATATTGCTGTTTATATGGCATTATTAAATCCTGGTGATACTGTTTTAGGGATGAGTATGGATGCTGGAGGACATTTAACTCATGGTAGTAAAGTGAATTTTTCTGGTAAACTTTATAATGCAATTTCTTATGGAGTAACAAAAGATACACATACTATTGATTATAATCAAGTGAAAGAATTAGCTTTAGAACATAAACCTAAAATGATTATTGCAGGAGCTAGTGCATATACTAGAATAATTGATTTTAAAAAATTTAGAGAAATTGCAGATGAAGTTGGAGCATATTTATTAGTAGATATGGCACATATTGCAGGTTTGATTGCTACTGGACTTCATCCTGATCCACTTCCTTATGCAGACGTTGTAACTTCAACAACACATAAAACTTTACGTGGACCACGTGGAGGAGTAATTTTAACTAATAATGAAGAATTAGCTAAAAAAATTGATAAAATAATATTCCCTGGAACACAAGGTGGGCCGTTAGAACATATAATAGCAGCTAAAGCCGTATGTTTTGGAGAAGCATTACAACCAGAATTTAAAATATATCAAGAACAAGTGTTAAAAAATATGCAAGCAATGGTTAAAACTTTTAAAGAAAATGGAGTACCTGTTATAAGTGATGGTACAGATAATCATTTATGTTTAATTGATACATATTCAACTTTAGGAGTAACAGGTCACGATGCTAGTTTTATATTAGGAAAAGCTAATATTACTTGTAATAAAAATGGAATACCTTATGATACTTTACCACCAATGAAAACAAGTGGAGTAAGACTAGGAGCTCCAGCTATGACTACAAAAGGATATAATGAAGAAGATTTTTCATATATTGCACAATTAATTTGTGATTTATTAAAAGGTGGAGAAGACAAACTAGAAGAAGTTAAAAATAAAGTAGAAGAATTAGTTTCTAAGAAAAATAAAAAATAGTTTTAAATAAAAGTCAAGATTTCTTTTTTGGAATCTTGATTTTTATTATATTGGTAGTGTTTACTATTTACTATTTTTTTGATATAATAAATGTATAAAATAAGGAGTACAGTATAATGTTATATAAATTTTCTAATAGAATATATTATACAAAACATAGGTTTACTCGTTTAGAGCCAGCAATTGGATATATAAAAGGCGATAATTTTTCTATTATGATTGATACCGGAAATAGTAAAGAACAAGTAGAATTATTTTTTCAAGAGTTAAAAAATGAAAATCTGCCTTTACCAATATATTCAGTATTAACACATTATCATTGGGATCATAGTTTTGGGGCTTTTTATACGAATACTTCTACAATATCTACTTTAAAAACTAGTGAATATTTAAAAAAGTTAGCCAATTATAAGTGGGATGATGAAAGTATAAACAATAGAATTTCTGAAAAAAAAGAAACTAGATACAGTGCAGAAATTTTCAAAAAAATTTATACTAACGAAGATTCTATTAAAATAAAAATACCTGAAATTGTAA
>CAMBPW010000038.1 GCA_945869755.1 uncultured Gemella sp. | reverse complement strand
GATGAATTATATATAAATGATTTAGATTAATTTATATTAATTCAATTTAATTATGTTATTTGAAAAAACTAAAAATATTATAGAAGGTCTTCTTTTTATAAAAGGAGAAGAAGGATTAACAATAGAATATTTATCAATTTTTCTTGATATAAATAAAAAAGATGCAGAAAATGTATTGAATATTTTTAAAACAGACTATAATTCTAAAGAAGATACAGCATTAATTATAAAAAAATTTGGTAATATATATAAAATGGTGGTAAAAGAAGATATTTATATTAAAATAAAAGATGGTATAGAAAGTAAAAAAATGACAAAACTTTCTAAATCCGCTTTAGAAACATTAGCCATTATAGCTTATAATCAGCCAATATCAAAATTAGAAATTGAAAAAATACGTGGAGTAAATAGCGATTTTATAGTAAATACTTTAGTAGATAAAGAATTAATATGTTCTAATAAAGTATTAGATAAAATAGGAAAACCTAAATTATATGAAACTACAGATTTATTTTTAGATATATTTGGTCTTGAAAGTATAAATGAATTACCAAATATTGAAAATAATAATATTGATAAAAACTTAAATAATTTTTTAGAAGATTAGAAAGGATTAATAATGGAAGAAAGATTACAAAAATTAATAACATCTTCAGGTTATACTTCTAGAAGAAAAGCTGAAGAACTTATAAAATCAGGTAAAGTTTCAGTTAATGGAAAAATAGTTACAGAATTAGGAACAAAAGCGAGTGTTAATGATGTAATAATTGTGGACGGTGTTAGAATATTAAAAGAAAATAAAAAATATTATTTATTTTATAAGCCGGAAAAAGTAATCACTTCAATGTCTGATGAAAAAGATAGAAAATGTGTAAAAGATTTTTTTGAAAATGTCAACGAGAGAGTATTCCCAGTTGGACGGCTTGATTATGACACTTCTGGATTACTTATAATGACAAATGATGGAGAATTTACTAATTTAATTACACATCCTCGCCATAAAATGAGAAAAACATATGTAGCAAAAATAAAAGGTAAAATAGAAGAAAAACATATAAAAATATTAAGAAATGGAGTTGTAATTGATAATTATAAAACATCTCAAGCAGAAGTAAATATTGTAAAAAATAAAAATAAGAGTTCTAATACTATAGTTAAATTAACTATACATGAAGGAAAAAATAGACAAATAAGAAAAATGTTTGAAGCTTTAGGATATGAAGTAATAAAACTAAAACGAACTAGTATTGAAGATTTAACTTTAGAAGGACTTAAAATCGGTGAATACAGACCTTTGACGATACATGAAGTTAAAGTATTAATTAATAAGGCAATAAATGGAAAATAAATATTAGGAGAGTAAAGTATGTCTGAGAGGATTTTAATAGTTGACGATGAAGAAAGAATAAGAAAATTATTAACTATGTACTTAGAAAGAGAAGGATATATAGTTGATGAAGCGGAAGATGGACTAACAGGATTAGATAAAATACAAAATATTGATTATTCTTGTGTTTTATTAGATATACATCTTCCAAAGTTAAATGGTACAAAAATTTTAAGAGAAGTAAGGACAATGAAAGCTACTCCTATTATTATAATTTCTGCCAAAGGAGATGAGCAAAGTAGAGTAGATGGTTTTGAAATGGGAGCGGATGATTATATTATAAAACCATTTAGTCCTAGAGAAGTAGTATTAAGAGTTAAGGCAATACTTCAAAGAACTAAAAGAAGTGTGTTTTATATACCAGAATTTAGTGTAAAAGATGTTCTCGTATTTAATGATTTAATAATAGATGTTAATGCTCATAAAGTAATAGCTCCTGATGGTGAAATAAACTTAACACCTAAAGAATTTGACTTGTTATTATTTTTAGCTAAATCACCAGAAAAAGTTTTTAAAAGAAGTGAACTTTTGAAAGCTGTTTGGAATTATAATTCATACGGAGATTTAAGAACTATTGATACTCATATAAAGAGAATAAGAAGAAAATTTGAAGAACAATCATCATCAAATATATCTAAAATGATAGTTACTGTTTGGGGTAAAGGGTATATGTTTGATGCAAGTAAAAATTAATATAAGGAGTATTGTTCATGTTGTTTATTTATAAATTATTAGCAAAATTAATCAGAATTGCTAGTAAAATGGTAGGTAAAAAAGGAACAGATTTACCTGGTAAGATTATTAGAAAATTTAATAATAATATTTTAAAAGATTTAACAAAAAATTTTGAAGAAATAGTTTTTGTAACAGGAACAAATGGAAAAACTACAACATCAAATTTAATAGGGCATTCTTTAAAAAATTCAGGAGTAGAAATAGTTAATAACTTTGAAGGCGCAAATATGTTAGATGGTATAATTTCTACTTTTGCAATTCAATCTAAAAAAAATAGTAAGATTGCTATAATTGAAATAGATGAAGGTTCTATTAAAAAAGTTCTACAATATGTAACTCCTACTAAATTTGTTTTTAATAATTTTTTTCGTGATCAGATAGATAGATTTGGAGAGATAGACACACTTATAGAGACTATAGGAACAGAGCTAGATGGGAAAAATATTCAATTGATTTTAAATAGTGATGATCCATTTGTTACTAGATTATCAAAATATGGAGTTAATAATATATTTTTTGGTATTGATAAAAATGCTTATAGTTTTCAAGATACAGGTATTACAGAATCAAAATTTTGTCCTAAATGTAATAATGAGCTAACTTATGAACATATACATTATAGTCAATTAGGACACTATAATTGTTTAAATTGCGGATTTAAACGTCATGATGTTAATTATTCTGTTACTAAAGCAATAGTTAATCCTTTAATTTCATTATCAATTAATGATAGTGAGATGTTTACTACTTCACAATTAGGCGATTTTAATATTTATAATATGCTTTCTGCATATGCGACATTAGCTACTATCGGTTTACCGAAAAGTGATATAATTTCTGGGTTAAGTAGCTATACTTCTAATAATGGCAGAATGCAGACAATAAAACATAAAGATGAAAAAGTAACATTACTTAACTTAGCGAAAAATCCAGCTGGAATGAATGTATCCTTATCAATTGCAAATAGTATGGATAAAAATATAAAATTAAATTATTTGCTAGTGTTAAATGATAATGGTGCGGATGGATATGATATTTCTTGGATATGGGATAGTGATTTTGAAATATTAAAAAAACAAAATATAAAAAATATAGTTTGTTCAGGAAAGAGAGCAAAGGAATTAGCATTACGTTTAAAATATACAGATATTGATGTTAATATTATTGTCAATGAAAATATAAAAGAAGCTGTAGAAAAATTAAAAACTTTCAATGAAACTTATAATATTGCTATACCTAATTATACAGCATTAGTAGAAACGCAAAAAGAATTAGAAAGCAAGTAGGTGAGATTATGAATTTAAAATTATATCATTTTATGCCAGATAAACTAAATTTATATGGAGATATAGGTAATGTTATTTCTTTGAAAAAACGTTGTGAATGGCGTGGAATAAATTTAGAAATAGAAAATATTACAAATACAACGGGAATAAAATTATCAGATTGTGATATGTTTTTTATCGGTGGTGGATCTGATAGGGAGCAAGCTATAGCTACGGAACAATTTTCAAAAATAAAAAATGAATTTAAATCTGCTATTGATAATGGAGCTCCGGCATTAACTATATGTGGTGGATATCAATTTCTTGGTGAGTATTATAAAACGGCAGACGGAGAAAAGTTAGCAGGACTAAATATTCTTGATTTTTATACTGAATCTATTAATAGTAAACCGAGATTAATAGGAAATATATTAGTTGAGTCTGATAAATTTGGAGATATTGTCGGTTTTGAAAATCATGGTGGACGTACATATCATAATTATGAAACTTTAGGGAATGTAATAATAGGGTATGGCAATAATGATGATGATAAAAAAGAAGGATTGCTTTATAACAATTTAATAGGTACATATTTACATGGTCCTATATTACCTAAAAATCCAAAGATTGCTGATTATTTAATAAAGGCTGCTTTAGAAAACAAATATGGTTCTGTAGATTTTTCTAATATTAATGATGATATAGAATTTACTGCAAATAAATATATGGCAGACAAATTGAGAGCAACATTGAAATAATTAAGGAGAAATATTATGATAGATATTAGTAATGTAATTTTAGAAACTGAAAATTTTATTTTGCGTCCTTTTGAAATAGGAGATTTGGAAGATTTTTATAGTTATGCAAAAGTTGAAGGTGTTGGTGAATCTGCAGGCTGGAATTATCATAAATCAATAGATGAAACAAAAAATATTTTAGATATGTTTATTAATGAAAAAAATGTTTTTGCCTTGTATCATAAAACCTCAAAAAAAGTAATTGGTTCTTTTGGATTACATAAAATTGAAGACTTTTCATTATTTCAAGACTATAAAGATAAAAATATAGTGGAGATTGGGTTTGTTCTAAGTAAAGATTATTGGGGTAGAAATTTAATGGCAGAAGCTGTTAAAGTTGTATGTCGATATTTATTTAATGACTTAAACTATGATTATATTTTTGCAGCATATTTTGAACAAAATAATAGATCTAGAAGAGTTCAAGAAAAATGTGGGTTTAAAATATATAAAAATGATATTTATAAAATAAATAATAAAGAGTATAAAAGTAATTATACAATATTGTCTAAAGAATATTTTAATTATATAATCAAATAGAATTATTACAATTATTTAAAATAAGAACTCTATTTGTTATTATATTAAAGAAGCACTTTAATTAGGATTTATTCTTGTTATCAAATTAATTATATAATAATAAAAAACTGATATGATTAATTACATATCAGTTTCTTTTATTAAATAAACAATATTTTAGTTTATAATTTAAAGTTTTAACTTTACTTCATTTTTATATACTTCGTCAATTATTGCTCCACCTAAACAAATTTCATCGTTATAAAACACTACTGCTTGTCCAGGAGTAACAGCTCTAACTGGTTCTAAATAAGAAACTTTTACTTTATCATTATCAATTATTTCTACTTTAACTTTACTGTCTTCTTGTCTATATCTAAACTTTGCAGTACATTCAAAAATTTTTCCTAAATTACTATTTGTAGTAAATGAAAGTGAACTAGCAATTAGACTATCAGAATATAAATTTTCATTATGAAATCCTTGACATACGTATAAAATATTTTTTTCTAAATCTTTTCCAGAAACAAACCAAGCATCACCATCAGTATCTTTAGTACCACCGATGCCTAGACCATGACGTTGTCCAATAGTATAATACATAAGACCGTGATGTTCTCCGCGAATATTACCTTCTAAATCAATCATTTTACCTTTTTTAGCAGGTAAAAATTTACTTAAAAATTCACGGAAATTTTTTTCTCCGATAAAACAAATTCCAGTAGAATCTTTTTTCTTTGCAGTATATAAATTTGCTTCTTCAGCAATTTTTCTAACTTCAGATTTTTTTAGTTCTCCAATAGGAAACAAAATGTTTTTTAATTGATTTTGAGATAGTTGACTTAAAAAATATGTTTGATCTTTATTATTATCAATGCCACGCAATAATAATTTTTCTCCATTGATTTCTTTTATTCTAGCGTAATGACCAGTAGCAACAAAATCAGCTCCTAAGTCATAAGCGTATTCTAAAAATACTTTAAATTTAATTTCTTTATTACACATAATATCAGGATTAGGTGTTCTTCCCTTTTTATATTCATCTAAAAAGTATGTAAAAACTTTATCCCAATATTCTTTTTCAAAATTAATTGAATAGTATGGAATATCCAATTGTTCACAAACTTTAACAACATCTTCATAGTCTTTTTCTGCTATACAATTACCTGTATCATCTTTTTCTTCCCAATTCTTCATAAAAACTCCTATTACTTCAAATCCTTGTTTTTTTAATAAATATGCAGATACTGATGAATCTACCCCACCGCTCATACCAACAACTACTCTTTTTTTGTTCATTGATTATCTCCTTTCTAACAGTTTATCTTCTAGTTTTTTTATATTATTTATAACAATATCAATCATTTCTTTTGTAGTATTAAATCCTATGCTAAAACGTACAGAGTTTTTAGCTCTATTTTTATCGTACATAGCTGTAATTATTTTGCTACCAATAATTATTCCAGAACTACAAGCAGAACCACCAGATATATATATATCGTTAATATCTAAATATGTTATTAATCTTTGACTTTCTATATTTTTAAAGTATATATTCAAGATATTAGGTAAAGATTTTTCTAAATTTCCATTAATTTCAAATTCAATGTTGCTTTCAATTAATTTTTCTAAAAAATAATTTTTTATATTTTTTAAATATTCAATATTGTTAAGTGTTTTATCTACACATTTAGATAACACCAAAGCTCCGAAAATATCACTTGTTCCAGATCTAAGACCTTGTTCTTGACCTCCACCGATAATTAATGGTTTTATATTTCTTGATTTTGTATATAGGAATCCAAAATTATTTGTAGCACCTATTTTATGGGCAGAAACAGAAGCAAAATCAATATTTAATTCTTTCAAATTAATTGGGATTTTACAGTATGCTTGAACTATGTCGCTATGAATTAATATATTATATTTTTTAGCAATAGTTGATATTTCTTTTATAGGTTGAATTATTCCTGTTTCATTGTTAGCATACATTACTGAAATTAAAATTGTATTTGTTGTAATTTTTTTTTCTAGCTCATTAATATTTATAATTCCCGAACTGTCAACATTTAATTTTATAATTTTAAAACCTTTGCTTTCCAACTTTTCAGCACAATTTATTATAGAAGGATGCTCAATATTTGAAATTATTATTTCTCCGCTAGAAAAACTATTTTCAATATGATTAAAAACCATGTTATTTGCTTCTGTTCCTCCAGAAGTGAATATTATTTCATCTTCTATTGCATTTAATGATTTTGCGATATTTTTTCTTGCATTTTTTAATAATATGTTATTTTTTCTTCCTAGTGAGTGAGAACTACTAGGATTAGCATAAATATTTTCTAATTCATTTATTACATCTTTAAAAATATCAAAATGTTTTATTGATGTTGCAGCGTAATCTAAATATATATTATTCACAATTTCACCTCGTAATAACTTATCATATCATTTTATCATAAATAAAAAAAAGTTAGAAGTAAAATATTTATAAAATATTTTGACATTAAATAGGCTACTGTATTATAATGATTGTAATAAGGTATGTAGGTGAGTATTATGAAATTTAATAAAGAAGAAATAATAGTATTTTTCAAACAAAATGTAAAAACTATTTTATTTGCTTTACTAACAAGTATATTAATTATCTGTCTTATTTTGTCTTATATTAATAATAAGTCTAATACTAATAATTATAACTTAGAACAATATGAATCATCTCAAAATAATGTTCAAAAGGAAAATACTGTAGAAAATAAAAAATTAGTATTTGTAGATATAAAAGGTGCAGTTAAAAAACCTGGAGTTTACGAACTTTCAGAAGAAAAAAGAATAAAAGATTTAATAGATATTGCAGGTGGTCTTGAAGAAAATGCGGATACTTCACAAATAAATTTAAGTCAAAAAGTACGAGATCAAATGATGATAATTATTCCTAAAATAGGAGATACTGTGATTTCTAATGAAATTAAATCTGAAAGTAATAAAAAAGTAATTAATATTAATTTAGCAAATAAAGAAGAATTAATGAAAATTTCAGGGATTGGTGAAACGAAGGCAAAAGCTATAATTGATTATAGAGAAAATGTTGATACCTTTAAGAAAAAAGAAGATATAACAAAAGTAAAAGGAATTGGAAAAGGAACATTTGAGAAAATAAAAGATGAAATTGAGGTTTAAAAACAATATTTATGAAAAGAATTAGTTGGGATGAATATTTTATGGCACAAAGCCACTTACTTTCTTTACGTTCAACTTGTACAAGATTAAAAGTAGGTGCTACAATAGTTAGAGATAAAAGAATAATTGCAGGTGGTTATAATGGATCTATAAAAGGAGATGAACATTGTATTGATTGTGGATGTAAAGTTATTGATAATCATTGCGTACGAACTATACATGCGGAAATTAATGCGATTTTACAATGTTCTAAATTTGGAGTATCTACCGAAAATTCTACGATTTATGTAACACATTTTCCATGTTTAAATTGCACAAAATCAATTATTCAGTCAGGGATTAAAGAAGTATGTTATGCATATGATTATAAAAATAATGAATATGCAATGGAATTATTGGAAAAGTCTGAAGTTATAGTTAGAAAAATAAATTATGATGTTAATTCTATAGTTAATCATTTGTTGGAGGAGTAAATATGAAAACTTTATTATTATTATTATCATTAGTTGCATTAATATCAATATTGTTACAATTCAATACTATATTTGCATCTATTTTAATAATATTGTTTTTTATACTATTATTTTTGAATAGGCAACTAATAAATACTAAAGAGATTTTTATTTTTATATTAATCTTTTTAGTATTTTTTTCTAGGTGTTATTATTCTATTTCACAAAATAAAACTAGTCTTAAAAATGAAAGTAAAGAAT
>CAMBPW010000037.1 GCA_945869755.1 uncultured Gemella sp. | reverse complement strand
CGTGGTGTAGAATCGAACGGAATGCTTTGTTCACGTAAAGAATTAGGTTTGTCTTACGATGAAAGCATTAAAGGTATTTTAGTTCTCGATGAAAATACAAAAGTCGGAACAAAATTTAAAAACTTAAATTTAGAGTAAGGTGGTGATAAAATGGTAAATTGGAAAAAATTTTTCGCAGAAGAAGATGAACAACAAAAAAATTCAAATGATGAATTAGAAATCGAATATTATGAAGAAGAAAATAAATCGTACGAAAAAGTTAGAAATAGTAACGAAAAAAGTAGACTTAGCAAATGGTTTGAAGAAGATTACAACGAAACTAATTCTAATGACGCAGAATATGATGACTTTGCAGAATACGAAAATAACTTAAACAAAAAACATAGTCTTAAAAAATATTCTGAAAGATCTGAAGTAAAACCTTTTGAAGAAGAAATCGAAGAAGAATTTGATTTTGATATAAACAAAAAAGAAAAATTTAGTTTTAAAAATCTTTTTTCTAAAAAGAAAAAGGATAATGAATATGAAGACGATGAATATTATAACGAATATGACGAAGATTATGACGATTATGATTATTTTGAAGACGATGAAGAGCAACAAAAAGAAAAAGAAAGTTTTCTAACTAGGTTTATTAACATTTTTAAATCTGAAGACAAAAACGACGAATTTTACGAAGATGATGACACACCAGAAGATTATAAAACTTATTTAGAAAAACAAAAAAGAGCAAGAGAAGAAGAACGTGATAATGAACTATACTTTTCTGATTCTGACGAAGAAAATACAAAATCAACAAAAAAATCGCCATTTTCAGTTATAAAAAATAAAATATCACAAATTGCAAGTTACGGCTTGAAAGATGATGATACAGAAGAAATTTATGAAGAACCAAAAACTACTAACAAAAAAATATCTTTCCCATTATTTGTAAAAAAGAAAGAAGAGCAAATAAATAAAGATTCTGATGACTTTATTATAGATTATAATAACGATAATGAAGATATCGCTAAAACTTTAGAATTAGCAGAAAAAAATAATTATAAAAATAATGTTGAAGAAGATAACGAAAAAATTAGCGACAAACTAAAATCTTACGGAATTACAGCAGAAGACATTAAAGAAGTAGACCTTTTCGGAACGAGAGAAGAAAGAAGATTACACCCTACATTAGCAGCTGTAAAAGTAAAAAGATTACTGCAAAATAAAAACATAGAAACTTTAGGAAATGAAATACTATTTGACGACGGAAAAGAAACGTTGAAAACAGAATTATATTCTAAAGAAGAACAAAAAATAAATAACAATGAAGAAGATGTCAAACATATATCTAAAAATATAGATGAAATTACACAATTAAATAGTGATTTTAACAAACTAAATAGAAAAGAAAATAAAATATCTACTAATAGTAACTATTTAAAAAATAAATCTTTAGACACTTTAGATAGAGCTATTAATGAAATACGTGAAAGCGAAGAAAACACTAAAAAAGACGTTAAAGATTATGACATAAAAATTAAAGAACTTTCTGAAAAAGAACGTCGTGATAAGTTAAAATATACATCAGTAGACGACGTGTTAGAAGGAAGTGAAGATTTATTCAAAAACGATGTTGATGAAGTAGCAAAAATATTAGTAGTACCACAAGAAAAGCAAGAAGAAATTTCAGAAGAAGTAGAACAATTTAGAAAAGATGTTTATAAAGAAAAAACATCAAAAGATCTTGTTGAATCTAGTACAGAAGAAACAGAATTAGATAGACTAATTTTACAAACAAATATCGTAGAAAAACAGCAAGACGAAGCGGATATAGAAATACAAAAACTAGAAGACAACCTAACTATAATTCAAGAAGAAAATGACTTTTATGATGACTTAGAAGAAATTACAATAGAAAAAGTTGCTAAAAATAGTGAGCCACAATATCCTACATACGATGAAATAAAAAAATTAAACGAAAATGAAAATAAAAATATTTTAGACGGATATAGCGACTATAATCTTGATATAGAAGAAATAGAAGCACTATCAACAAAAAGTAAAATAGATAGTGTGTCAGAAAAAACAAACATAGACACACTAACTAGAGAAATTACACCAATATTCTCAAAACGCAAACCAACATTTAATGAAGAGGAATACACAAACTCATATCAAACAGACACATCTTCATTCCAAATTAAAAAACGATCAGAAAGAAAAGAAATAATAGAAGAAACTTTCGATGAAGAATTTGAAACTAAATACAAAAAAATAGAACAGAAAAAATTAGAAGAAGAAAAAAATATTGGAATAGAATATGTAGAAAAATTATATAGCGAAGATGTAAAAGAATACTTTGCAGATGAAAATACACCGATACTATTTAAAGAATATAGAACACAAGATAATGGTTATCGTCCAGTAAGTAGAGAAACGATAGAAAAAAATCAAAGAAAAATTGATGAAATATTTGAAAAATATTCTAAAGTTTACGTTCCAAAAAGAAACACTACAGACTACGTTCAACAAAAATTATCTTCTATTCCTAAATCTGTAGGAAAATACAAACCTACTCCGATATATTCTTCTGTTTATGGCTCTTCACAAAAAAGACCAACAGCTACTAACGAAAAAATAGAAGAAAATACATCTGCCAAAAAAAATACAAATAAAAAACAAAAAAACAACAAAAAAATAGAAAATCAAAATTTATTTCAAGAAATAGCTTCTCAAAACGAAACTGTTTGGAATATTGATTTAGGAAATAGAGTTCCAAAAAATAAAAAAAATACAAAAACAAAGTAAGCTATTCTTTTTAGAATAGCTTTTATTTTATTAAAAGGAGAAAGTCATGAGCTCAGTATTCAGATTAACATTAAAAGAAAAAATAAACGTTATAGATATTTATAACATTATAAAACTAACTGCTGAAAAAGAAAAATTATCTTTGATTACCGACAAATTTTACGAACAAGAAAATTGTAAAACTATTTTAGCTGTCTTTGAAAAATATTATATTAGAAACAATAGCTTTACAAATTTAACAATACTTTTAACACAAAATAATAACGAAACTATTTTAGATATTGTTGGTAGTGGTGGAGGGTTTGGAATATTTAATATTAGTATTGGAAGCAACACAGATATTACTATTCCAATAATAAACGTGGCGTTAGAATTAGGTTTTGATATGATTTCATAATAAAAATTCCTCATAAATAATGAAACATTTATGAGGAATTCTATAAATTAAAGTCCCATAACTAAAACATTTACAGTTCTATTTCTCTCCCTAAGTATATCCCAATCTGCAAAATAAATTTTCCCTAGAGAGCCAAGTTGCATTTCTCCGTCTTTAACAATTATAGTTTGAGAATTTGTTCCAAATATAGATGATTTTATATGTGCGTCTGTGTTTAACATAGTCCATGCCTCTGCAGGATAATTTGGATCTGTTAGTCCTAATCCAAATTCTATATGTTTTACTCCAGGACTATAATATTGATTTTCAGTTGTGCACCTGGGGACTATTTTATCCATAATATTACTAATATCTATTTGCAAAAATTCATCACCATAATAATTTTTATCATGCATATATTCTTCAAAATATAATGAGCATGTAGTATGCGAACTCGTCAACGTAATTATTCCGTTTTTGATTTTGCTTCTTTTTACAATATCTTTTGCATTTTGTGAAATATCATGATAAGAAACTCTATTTTGAATTGTTTTTATTTTTATATCTTCATGATGAAATTTCATTATTATCACCTTTTAATTCATTCTGTCTTTATGTGCTAGTATCATACTTTTTATCATATCGTTTATCATTTTTTTAGGATTTTCTGCTTTTATTATTCCACTAGTTCCACCAGTTGCATCAGCTCCTAAATATATTGTACGATATACATCGCTAGGACTCGAAATACCTGCCGCTTGCAAAATTTTTATATCTTTATTTATTTTTCTAATAGCTCTATTGGTAGATATCATATATTCATCTGAGCTTGTTTTTCCTGTTCCAACTAATTCATCTTGCTCACAAATAATTATATCTGCTCCTAATTTAGCAACTTTTTCTGCATCTTCTATACTATTAGCACATACAATAGATTGAATATTTAGTTGTTTACACATTAAAATTGTTTTTTCTAATTCATCGTTAGAAATTTTGTGTTCAACATGATTTAAAAATGTCGCTTTAACTCCTGCTGAAACTAACATTTCTCCAACAACTTTTCCCATCCCCTTTCCAATCGGAATACTATCCATATGTTGTGAGGTTACAATAAGATATTTAGTGTTATCTACTATAGTTTTTAATTCTATATATGGAGCTGTAAATAAAATATCTATATCGTACTCTTTAGATTTTTCATCAGCAAATTTTGCCAAATCTAGTAATTCCTCCCCATATAAATATGATTTTGGATTTATTACAAAAAATGGTGTTCTTATTTTCATATTAATTTCTCTCTGTTATTTTAATAAAATTAAAATTTACGATTTTATTAAAACTTTTATTTCATTACCTGCCATAACTGTTTCAAAAGCTTTTCTTGTATCTTCAATATTAAATATTTTTGTTATCATCTTATCTGTCGCTATTTTTTCTCTTTTTAACAAGTCTAATGCTAATTTCCATGATGACGGTTTTTGAGATCTACACCCAATATAACGTAACTCTCTTTGAATAATTGATTCTTGATCTATTAAATTGTATTTTTCTGCAAATAAACCTATTTGAACAAAATCGCCTTTCTTTTTAACAAGTGGCAATGCTGAATTTATAGCTACAATAGACCCAGAGCAATCAAAAGCTTTATCTACTCCATAACCTTTAGTTTCTCTAAATATTGTTTCAGCTAAGTCTTCTTGTAACGTATCTACAACTATATCAATTCCTATTTCTTTAGCTAAATCTAATCGTTGTTTATCTTTAGTAATTCCACTTAAAATTACTTTAGCTCCATTTGCTTTTGCTACTTGTGAAGTTAATAATCCAATAGGTCCTGGCCCTATAACTAAGACTATATCTCCCTCTTTGATAGATGTTTTTTCCATAACTGCATGAGTACAACATGCAAGTGGTTCACTTAACGAAGCGGCTTCTAACGTAACATTATTAGGAATTACATGGCAACTTTCTTCACGGGATAATACAAATTTTGTCATACTACCATTTACTTGTGTACCTATCCCTTTTCTACTACTACAAAGGTTATAATCTTTACTTTTACAATAAATGCATTCATTACAGGTTTCAAATGTAGTTTCACTAGTAACCCTATCTCCAACTTTTATATTTTTTACATCTTCTCCTATCTCTACAACTACACCCGAAAACTCATGACCTAAAGTTACTGGTAAATTTTTACTATTATACTCTCCCTTAAATGTATGAATATCAGAACCACAAATTCCTGTAAATGCAACTTCTATTTTTACTTTATCTCCATAAACTTTTGGTTCATCTACCTCTAAAAGTTCTAAATTATCATACCCTGATTTTGTTTTTACTGCTGCTAACATAATAAGCCTCCATTTTTATTATGGTTTTATTAAAACCTTGTTATAAACTTCTTTTTTACTTAAAATCATTTCAAATGCCTTCACAACTTCTTCAATATTAAATCTGTGAGAAATAAATTTATCTACAACGACTTTTTCACTACTAATTAATTCAATAGCATTAGTCCATTCTCTACCAGGAAAAGGAGCAGAATAAGAATTCCAAAAACCTTTTAAAGTTAATTCTTTTCTGAAAATACTTTCAAATGCCTCTTCTTTTAATAATACATCTTTATATGCTATTCCTGTATATCCTACTTTCCCACCTTTTTTAGTAACAAGTAACGCTTGTTCTTGTGTTACTGGACTTCCAGCACATTCTAATGTTATATCCGCTCCAATATAATTTGTTAATTTATAAATTTCTGATTTTAAATCAACTTCTAATGAATTTATAGTATGCGTTGCTCCTAAAAGTTTTGCTGTTTCTAATTTTTTATTATCAATATCTACTACTATAACTGTACTAGCTCCAGAATATTTTACTGCTTGCATAGTAAGCATACCTATTGTTCCAGCTCCTAAAACAACTACACAATCACCTAACTCTATATTTATACCCATCACTGCATGAATAACTACTGCTAAAGGTTCAATAAAACTAGCTTTTTCGTAATCTAAATTTCCTATGTTAAGAACATTTTTTTCCGGTAGAACACAATATTCTGCAAAACCTCCAGAAAAATGTGTTCCTATCATTTTATAGTTTTCACACATAGAATAATTACCAAATTCACAATAAGAACAATTATTACACGGTAAAAATGGTACTCCTACAACTCTATCTCCTATTTTATGCTTACTTACATTTTCGCCTATATCTATTATTTCTCCTGCAAATTCATGCCCCATTACAGCAGGATATCCATATTTCCATTTAGTTTGCATTTTATGAATATCTGAACCACATATACCACATGATTTTATTCTTATTTTTACTTCATTTTTTTTACATATCAATTCTTCTACTTCCATAGTTTCTATTTTTGTTCCTTCGTATAATACCGCTGCTTTCATTTTTTACCTCTCTTAAAATTAAAAACGGTAGTTATTAATTAATATATTTCTATAAATAATTAACTACCGTTTATAAATTAAATATTAATTAATAAAACAACTGTGCAAATTTAAGAATTATCCAGTTAAAGAAGTTTCCTCCTAAGTCAAGAGAACTCATCGAAGTTCCTTGTCCATAACCATCAACTCCGGACATCATAAGTGTATGTACTTCTGTAAAATCTGTCGCCATTATAAGTGATAATGCTATAACTACTGTACCAGCTAATACAGAATGAAGTATATTACCTTTTCTATTAGCTACAATAAATGACACATAAAATGGTATTGTTGCTAAATCGCCAAATGGTAAAACTTTATTTCCTGGAATAATTATTGCTAATAATAATGTAATTGGAACTAAAATTAATCCTGTTGCAATATTTGACGGATGTCCGATAGAAACTGCCGCATCAAGACCAATGTACAAATCACGTCCTTTATAACGTGTCTTCATAAATTCGCGAACTGATTCAGAAATTGGAATTAAGCCTTCCATTAATAATTTTACCATTCGTGGCATAAGAACCATAAATGCTGCCATAGATATACCTGCTTTAAAAATATCTCCAGGGTTATATCCTGCTAACGCTCCTAAAATAAATCCTAAAAACAGACCTACTACCATCGGTTCTCCAAACAATCCAAAACGTTTTTGAATTGTTTCTGAGTCGACATGTGCATCTTTAATTCCAGGTATTTTTGAAATTAACCAACTAATTGGAATACCTACAAATCCGAATGCGGCAGTAGAACCAGTAGGTAAAGAAATTCCTTTTAATCCATAAATAGATTCTACATCTTTCTGTGTTTTATCTGCCATAACTAAAACCATAACTTCGTAAAGAATAGCACATAAAATACTAAACCACCAATTACCACCAGAAACTACATAACCAGTAGCTCCCGCTGCTATGAAGTGCCAGTAATTCCAAATATCTATATCTAGTGTTTTCGTCATTTTCAATGCAATCATTAAAATATTAACTCCTAAACATATTGGAATTAAAACTCCTGCAACTGGAGATGCCCAAGATCCCGCTGCCGCTCCAGGCCAACCAATATCTATAGTATCCAATGCCAACCCATATTTTTCTACTATTTGTTTTGTTATTGGACCTAAATTACCTGTAAGTATTCCAACTACTACATTAATACCTACAAATCCAATACCTATAGTTAATGCAGAACGAATAGCTTTTCCAACCGGCACTCTAAATATTACTGCAAGTAAAAATATTGCTACCGGCAAAATTACTGTAGGCCCTAATGCAAGAAACTGCTGTACTTTTTCAGCTAAATTCATAATTAAATCTCCTTTAAATAATATTTTTTATTAAAATTTTGTAACCATAATTAAATTATTTTAAATGCGAAAGAATTTCTTCTTCTAATTCTTCTTCTCCCACTCCTGTAATATACGCAGTTGCTATAATAGCCGGTATCGTATATGTAGTAGGTAGCATTGTAGTTGATACAATTAAGTCAGCTTCATTTTGTAAAGAAACAGCTTCAGCAATTTTTATTTGTTTAATATTTACATCTAAATTATTCTTTTTAACTAACTCCTCTACTTTATTCACTACAATTGTTGATGTTGCGATACCTGCACCACACGCTATTAATAATGTTTTTGTCATTTTTTATTCCTCCTTAGAATTTTATTTATTTTGTTAATATTGAAAATATTTCTTGTTGATTATTACTAGCTAATATGTTGTTATATATTTCATCATTAGCAAATTTTTTAATTATATTTGATAACACTTTTACTTGTTCATTATTTTTACTTACTAGTAATAATAAAATTACATTTACGTCTAAATTTTTAGAATTTGTTCCCATATCTTTAAACGCAATAGCATTCTCTGGTTTTATTACTACTATACTATTTTCATTAACATGTTCTGAATCTGTATGTGGAATTGCTATACTATAATTTGGAAATTCTAACCCCGTAGGGAAGTTAGTTTCCCTTTCTATTACCGCATTAAAAAAACTTTCCTTTACAAATCCTTTTTTTTCTAAATCAAATGCAACGTTCTTTAATACATCTTTAAAATTGTTTCCTTTTACATTTATATACACGTTTTCTTTATTAAAATACTTTTCCATTTCTACTCCTCATTCTATATATCATTTATTTTGTTTATAAATATTTCTTCTTCACAAGAAAACATTTGTTCTATATTATTCGTTTGTAGCATATTATTTATTATCGTAAATATTTTATTTTTTT
>CAMBPW010000036.1 GCA_945869755.1 uncultured Gemella sp. | reverse complement strand
TAATAACAATTTATTGCCATTATTTCATATTTTTTTATTAATGAAACTATATCGTTTATTTTATAGTATTCCATACTACTCACCTCTTAATAAAATTATATCAAATAATATTTAACATATCTATAAAAATTTTTAATTTGTTAAAAATACAAGGGAGCTACCGAAAATAGTAATTTCAAAGAAATCTATTTCATTAAGTAGCTCCCAAATAATTTATTATGTTTTTATAAAATAAATTTGAAAATCAATAACTTTTAAGTATAAGTAACTATATTTATAATTTTTTGATCAGTCCATTGATTTTATTTTATCTATTAGTTGTTGTGTTTGTATTTGATGTATTTGAATTAGTAGTACTAGTTGTAGTTCCGTTAGTATTGTTAGTGTTACTAGTAGTACTATTAGCAGTGTTATTGCTGTTATTACTATTACTACTATTTTCTTTTTCTTGATTTTCAGCAGCTATTCGTGCAGCTAATTCTACTTCTGCTTTTTCTGCTGGAGTTAAAACTTTTAATCCTCCATTATATGTTCCTACATTATTTGGAACTTTAAACGAAGATGCAGGATACATATTAGATATGGCTTGCATATTTACTTGATAAAGCATTTGTGTTTTTGAAGTATCTTGCAATGTTAAATATTTTGTGGAGTCATCTATTTCTCCGAAACCTTGCCAAACAGATATTGTATATCTAGAATTATAACCAACTATCCACGAATCTTTGGCTGCATCATCTAAATCGAATCCGTATTTATTTGCATCTGCTTCAGAAAATGTCGTAGTTCCAGTTTTAACAGCTGTATCTACACCTGAAACTTTTGCATATTGTGCATTTCCACCTAAAACATTTCTTAGCATAGATGTCATTATGTATGCCGTAGTATCTTTCATAACTTGTTTTCTATCATTCACAGAAAATGAAACTATTTCATCACCTTCATTATCAAAAACTTGACGAATTGTTTTTGGTGTTGCATAATTTCCTCCGTTTGAAAATGGCACAAATGCTCCAGCCATTTGAAGTGGACTATATCCATCACTACTTCCACCAATAGCAGAAGTGATTGAATTATCATTTACTTCTATTCCTACAGAACTTGCGAATGTTTTTACATTATTAAATCCAACAGTTTGATATGTTTTTATCGCTGGAATATTAGATGACATCATTAAAGCATAATTCATAGTAACATTTCCATGGAATTGTCTATACCAGTTTTGAATATTTACTCCTGGTATCGCTTTGTCTTCTATTAATTGATTAGTTGACCATCCTAAATACTCAACAGCTGGTCCGTATGCTAATATAGGTTTAATCGTAGAACCAGGTTGTAATTTTGATTGAGTGGCAATATTAAATCCACCAAATTGGAAATTTCTACCTCCAAATAAAGCTGCCACACCACTCGTTTCATTATTTAAAACTACCATTGCAACATCACTATTTTCTTTAATATTTACTACATTATTATTTACACTAGTTGATATTTGTTTTTGAATTTTAGTATCTAAATTAGTATAAACTTTAAGACCTAAATTTAAAACATCTCCGTCATAATCTTTAAATGCTGAATTAGCTCTAAGTTCAGCTGCAACTTGACTCATATAAGCTGTATAATCAGAATCAAATGAACTTGATAGTAAAAATCTATTTTTTGCACTTCTTGGAATAATTTCTGCTAAAATATCAGACTCTTGCGCTTCTTTTGCCTCTTCTTCTGTTATTTTTCCGTGATATTGCATTAAATAAAGTACTGTATCACGTCTTTTTTTCGCATTTTCTGGGTAATCGTAAGGATTATAGCCGTTAGGTTGTTGTGGCAATCCTGCTAAAAGTGCCATTTGTGGTAATGTTAATTCACTTAATTCTTTATCATAATAATATCTTGCTGCTGTTTTTAAACCATAAACTCCGTCAGAATAATAAATTCTATTTATGTACATATTAAAAATAGAAACTTTGTCATAATTTTGTTCAAGTTTATATGCTAAATATGCTTCTTGAACTTTTCTTTTTATAGTTTTATTATCATCTAAAAATGTACGTTTAATCAATTGTTGGGATATAGTAGAACCACCTTGCGATCCGAAACCACTTGTTAAGTTTGAAAATACCGCACCAATTAAACGTCTATAATCTACAGCACCGTGTTCAAAAAATCTATTATCTTCTGTTGCTAAAATTGCATCTTGCATTAACTGTGGAACTTCGTCCATTGTTGCATTATCTCCAATTTCATTTCCCAGTTTTGCAACTTCTGTTCCATTAACATCATAAACTATAGTTCTATGATTGTTATCTAATATTTTTGAATCGAATGCTGGAGCTTGTGATATCCAATAAACGCAAATAAAAAATACTATTATTATTGACAAACTTGCAACATACAAACCATACTTTACAAGTTTTCCTATCCATTTTTTATTCGTTTTTTTCGGAACTTGCCTACTAATTCTTTGTTGTGGAATTTTTCTTTCTACATTATCATTTGAAACTCTTCTTTGAGTAGGTCTATTTACTCTACTTAAATTTTCTCGCGCTTCTCCGTTAGATAATCTATTCGTAGAATTATTTTCTACTTGTCTTCTTATATTAACTTGTTCTTGTGCTTGATTTTTATTTGATCTTAGAGGTGTACTTCGTCTAATATTTGAAATTCTTTGTTCAGAATTTTGAACTGTTTTTCTTGAAGCGAATCCCCCCGGGTCTACATTTTCGTTAGAGTATCTCGCTCTTCTAGACATTTTTTCATTATTTTTTTCTGTCATACGATTTCTTCCTTAAATATTTTTACATAACTATTCAATTTATATTGTATAAAAAAAAAAAGAAAAATGCAATTTTTAATTATTTATAAACTTTACTTTACATTTTTTAAAATTAAATCTATAATTATTAAGAATGTATTATTAGAATGAGAATTATAATGAAAAGAGAAATTAAAAAGCAATATATTAAAAATAAAAATTATGAGCCGATTTTCGTTTCGGAAATTCAAAATATAATAGATATTCCTAAAATGCCATACTGTGAATTTATCCATATAGGCTCTACTTCTATAATTAATAGTTTTGGTGAAGAAGTAGTTGATATTTTAGTTATTGTAGAAAATTTGCATGAAATTACGAGTTTTGATGAAAAGAGATTAAATAATTTGAATTATCATCGAGTTGCCCATGAAAATAAAGGTGTAGTAACTTACTGGAAAATTTCTAATTTCTCAACTATGGAATATGACGTAAAATTATTTATCGTCCAAAAAAATTCTAAAATGCACAATGAGTTTTTAACTTTTCACAATTTGTTAATGCAAAATGAAAGTTTTTTTGAAGCATACCAAAATTTCAAAAAAGAAAATATTTCAACTAATTTCAAGCAATTAAGAAAAGAAAAAAATATTTTTATTAAAAGAAAACTTAATGAGGCGAATAAATGTTAAAAAATTTAAATTTGGAAAATATATTAGAAAATAGTTTAGTTAAATATAATGAACCTTTAAAAAATTATTCTTACACAAAAACTGGAGGTCTAGCTGACGTTTTAATATTAATAGCTAGTAAATCAGATTTAGAAAAAATAATTAAACTTGCTAATGAAAAAAATATTTCTATTACTATTTTAGGTAACGGATCTAACGTTTTAATTTCTGACAATGGAATACGTGGTATCACTGTAATAACTAGTAATATGAATGAAATAGAACTGCTAGAAAACAATATTGTTAGCTGTGAAGCCGGTGCTACTCTTAAAGATTTAACGAATTTTTTAATCGAAAAACAACTTACTAATTTAGAGTTTGCTTGTGGTATTCCTGGAAGTATCGGCGGTGCTATTTTTATGAATGCTGGTGCTTATGGCGGAGAAATGAAAGATGTAGTAATAAAAGTTGAAACTCTTAATAAATTTGGTAATAGAAAAATTTATACAAATGAAGAAATGCAATTTTCATATCGTCATTCAATAATTCAAGAAAATAAAGAAATTATTACTAAAGTGTATTTTCAATTAGAGCATGGCAATAAAGAAGAAATTATTAACAAAGTAAATGAACTTAATAAACTTCGTGAAGATAAACAACCACTAGAATATCCATCTTGCGGATCTGTTTTTAAAAGACCTGAAGGCCACTTTGCAGGAAAATTAATTCAAGATGCAACTTGTCAAGGTTTAACTATTGGAGACGCACAAGTTTCAAAAAAACACGCAGGCTTTATCATAAATATCGGCAACGCAACGTGTGAAGATTATAAAAAATTAATAAAAGAAGTTCAGAAGAGAGTTTTTGAAAATAGTAATGTAAAACTTGAACGTGAAGTTAAAATTATTGGAGAATAAAAATGGAGCGACTCGTCAAAATTGATTTTTTTGAAATCATGATTTTGAATCGCTCCATTTTATGTTATTTTGTATTTATAATTTCATAAAGTGTTTCTATTTTTTCTTTCCAAGAATGTTTTGTAATTTCTTTAAAAATTTCTTCTGGTAACGGTCTTGATGATTTAGTTCTTTCTATTTGCAATTCTAATTTATTAATTAATCTATTAACAAATGCAGGTTTTTCTTCCTCAACTGCTTTATCAGTATCATAAATTGTCGGCATTTCTACATATTCAATAACTTCAGAATTATTTACTTTTTCTCCTAAAAATTCTATAAGCCCTTCAATGTTTGTAGTAACAGCTCTTAATCCACTTCCTAATGCTTCTACTGCAATTAGTCCTAACCCTTCAAAATATGAAGGTAAAATAAATATATCTTTTGTTCTCAAAACATCTGCAAGTTCTTTTTGACTAGCTACGTTATAAATTTTTAAATTTTTTATGTCAGAAGTTGCAATTTCAATACGTTCTTTATCTTCATCACGAGCAAGTCCTATTAAATCTAGTGTAACATTCTCGTTTTTTTCTACTAAAACTTTAAATGCTTTAATTAGTTCATAAAATCCTTTAGATTCATCAAATTTACCTGCATAAACTAACTCTACTTTGTCTTTTTTCTTGTATTCAGTTAAAGGATAAAATATTTTTTCACTATATCCTGCTCCTATATTCTGAATATTTTCTCTATCATAATTATAAACTTTTACAATATCTTCTATTTGTGCATCACTTAAAGATAATATTTTATCAAGACGCAATAAATTTGTTACATATCTTTCTTTAATATGTGGATGTTTTTCTGCCTGTCGAATATCAGTATTATGACAAATTCCAATTATTTTTTTGTCATTAAAAATTTCACAAACAATTGAACTTAATATCCACAAATGATGTGTAATAATTACATCAGGATTAAATTCTTCTTTTATTTTTTCAAGTTGTTCACGAAAATTTTTCTGCCAAATATTTAACATTTCTTCTGTCATTTCTGAATAAATGGTATTTTTATATGGCATAACATCACTCATTCCTGCAATAGGAAATGGTAATTTTTCACTTTCAAAAACTACTTCATACTGATATTTTTTTTCTAAAATATTTATATCATAATCTTTAGTTGTTCCGTATAAACAGGCTTGTTCAATATCGTTATATTTTTTTAATCCTTCAACTAAATTTGTAAAATATACACCACTACCTGTTCTTTGTGGTAATTGTGCTAAAACGTGTAATACTTTCATTATTTACCTCTTAATTTTATTATAAGATAACCTATCTTAATTTTTTAATTTCAACCACAATCTGATATTTGTTCATCTACTGGTACATCAGGAAAATCTTTTTTGTTTAATGGTGTAAAAGTATATTTTTTTAAATCCATAGGTTCAATTAAATTTATTACCTTTTTCCCATTTTCAGTTAAAATTTTACTAGCTTCTAACGAATCTTCTGCTTTATCACTATAAACTATAATAGTAATATCTTCATTTATTTCTTCTACAACTTCTAATAAATTATTTAAATTTGCTTTCTTTTCTATTTTTTCCAACTCAACATTTCCGACATTTAATAAAATATGTTTTGTAACTGTACGCAAATATTTCATCTCTGCCATTATGACATTTTTAAAACCTGGATTCCCATAATTATATTGTTTAACTCCGTCCCCAATATGAAGTTTTTTAAAGCCACGTTCACGCAATATTTTTTCTGTATTTCGTGATGTAACATCAACAACACAATATAAAATAATATCTTTATCTTTGTAACTGTCTAAAATTTTACTTCCATCTCTTAATATTTTTATCGGAATATTAATAGCATTTACAGAATGACCTCTGGCATATTCTTTATTCCAACGAACATCTACTACTAAAGCTTCTTCGTAAGATTTTTTTTCTACTTCACTTCCTGCTATTCTGCCACCCTTTCCTTTTTTTAATTTTAACCAAAATAGGTAAAGCGAAAATAAAATTATTAACAATGCAATTAAAATATATTTCAAAATTACCATTGTAAAATCCTCCTCTATAATCTCCCATAAACAATTTTATCATACAAATTATCTATTATCTATATTAAAAATATTTTTATACAATATTTTTAAAAACTAATTATTTATACCAGTTAAAAATAACAAAATTTAATTATAAAAAAAGAAAAACCTATACATTACAAAATTTAATGTATAGGATATTTCTATATTTTATTTTTCTTCTGGTTTATTTTCCCAACATTCTGCATTATCAATTTTTATTGGTAAATTATCTAAATAAAAATGCGGGTCTTTTCCTTGCTTATGTTGAACTACATAATCTTTTAATACAACATATACTACACTTGATAAACCAATAATAGCAATTAAATTAAGTGTAGTCATTATTCCCATCGTAACATCTGCCGCCGCCCAAACTAAATCTAAGTCGGCAACACTTCCTAAATAAACAAATATACAACAAATTGCACGATACACATTTATCGGCCATTTTTTATCACTTAAATATTGGATATTAGTTTCTCCGTAATAATAATTTCCTACTACAGAACTATATCCAAATAAAAATATTGCAACAATCAAAAATATCGTTCCGATACTTCCTATTTGAGAAGTAAGAGCAGCTTGAGTTAATTGAATACCTTGTAATTTTGTATTTCCATATTCAAGACCTGGATAAAGTAAAATTAAAAATGCAGTAGCTGTACATACTAAACAAGTATCAAAATAAACACCTAAAGTTTGAATTAATCCTTGTTTTGCAGGATGTGTACTATCAGCAGTAGCAGCAGCATTAGGTGTAGAACCAAGACCAGCTTCATTTGTAAACATACCACGTTTTACTCCAAGTAAAACAGCCGTACCTAAACCGATAACTCCGCCACCAACTTGTTCAAGTCCAAAAGCAGCTTTTACAATTTGCATAATTAATCCAGGAATTTTGTCATAGTTCATTACCATAATTATAAATACAATTACTAAATAAATTAATGCCATAACTGGAACTAACCATTCTGTAACTTTAACAATATTTTTTAATCCACCAAAAATTACAAATACTGTTAAAATAAATAAAGCTATTCCTACAATTTTTGAGTCAATATTATAAACTGCAAGTGATTGTGCAATAGTATTTGTCTGTACCGAATTAAATGCAAATCCGTAAGTTATAGAAATTACTACAGCAAATAAAACTCCCATCCATTTTTGTCCAAGACCTTTTTCCATGTAATATGCAGGCCCACCACGGAATAAACCTTTTTTATCACGAACTTTGTAAACTTGTGCAAGTGCAGATTCTGCAAATGATGATGCTCCACCAAAAATTGCAACTAACCACATCCAAAATACTGAACCCGGCCCTCCTAACGCAATCGCAATCGCAACTCCTGCAATGGTTCCTGTTCCTACACGAGAAGCCGCTGAAATAGTAAATGCCTGGAAGGCAGAAACTCCTTTTACATTTCCGTCTTTATCTTTTTTCGGTTTTTCTTTTATAAGTTTAAACATTTCTTTTAAATACGTTACTTGAACACCTTTAGTTCCTAACGTAAAGTAAATTCCTGTAATTAAAATAAGCCCTATTAAAAAATAAGTCCACATAAAATCGCTTAATAAAAACAATATTTCTAAAAATTTATCAATCATTTTAATCCTCCTAATTAAATTTCTTACTTTTGTATGTTACTATAAAAAAATAAAAAAAATAAATCTATGTTAAATTTTCTAACATAGACTTATTTATTGAAATAAAAAATATTAAATTGAATATTAAATTTTAAATGTAAAATTCTGAACTTTCTTCGTTATTATTTGTTGATTCTGAATTATTTTCAAAACTCACATCTTGAATTAACATTTTATTACGAGAAGATAAAATTACTCCAATTTCTTTATCTGACATAGTTGCAGAATCTAATTTTTGTACAGTTCTTTTTTCACCAGATTTTACTTTAGAATAATTTAGATAAGAAATTGTAATGTAGAATACAAACGTAAATAACGAAAACAAACTATATATCGTAGATTCACTCTTAAATACGAACTGAGTTAGCAAATTACTTACGAACACAACTATAAAAACTATTTTCAAATTTTTAGTGTACATAAGTGGGTACATTAAAAGAAAATTAACAATAGCAGAAATAACTCCTATTATAATAAACACTATTACAACTATAAATACACTACCTATATTATTACCAATGTAATCTATAATATTATTCCATTGTTCAAAATAAAACTTAAATGCAATAAATATCGCTATTAATGATATTGGAAAAATAGATAAAAATAACATTCCCCAATTTCGTTTATATACTCTTCCTTTATATTCTTTTAAAATTCTATACGTAGAATAAATTGGAATAAATGCTAATCCTGCACTAAGCCCTAATGTTTTAAAAATAAAAACTTGTTGAATAGATACAACTAAATAAACTAATAATATTGTTAAAAAAATAGTTGTTAAAAACATAAAGAATATTCCATTGTACATAAATATCACTCCTTTTTATTTATCTATAACTATTATACAACAAAATGATAATTTTTACAATTAATAAAATGATTGTAATAAAATATAAATTTTATTACAATCATTTTATTTTATTCTGTACGTAACGCTTCTACTGGATTTTTCTTAGCTGCCATTCTAGCTGGAATAATACTAGCTATTA
>CAMBPW010000035.1 GCA_945869755.1 uncultured Gemella sp. | reverse complement strand
TTACACAATTTCAAATCAAATTTTTTATAAAATTATAGAAAAAACATTTTTTTTATGTTAGAATATAGTCGTAAAATAATATTTATGAGGTATATTATGCTAAATAGAAAAGTAAAAGTAATTTCAACATTAGGGCAAAGTACGGATGAAAGAATTGAAAATATAATAAAAAGTGAATTAACTGATGCTGTGTTGATTGATAATTATTATGGAACGAATGAAGAAAATTCTGAAAGAATAAAAAAAGTAAAACAATATAGAGAACAATATAAAACTAATACAGCAATTATTTTTGATTTAGATCATATTTATGCTCAAAATAAATATAAATTAATACGTATAGATTTTGATAATGTTGAATATGCTATAAAAGAAGAAGTGGATTTTATTGCTTGTCCATTTATTAATGGTGTTGAAGAAATTTTAAAAGTTCGTGAGTTGTTAAATAAACGTTCTTCTAACATTAATGTTATTGTAAAAATTGATTCAAAAGAAGCTAGTGAAAATATTGATGCGATATTGACTTATGCAGACGCTATTATGATAAATCGTGATGAGCTTGGTATGGATTATCCGCTAGAAGATGTGCCTATTATTCAAAAAGATATTATTAAAAAATGTAATAAAGCAGGAAAAGAAGTAATATTAACTACGCAAATGTTACAATCAATGGTATATAATCCACGTCCTACTCGTGCAGAAGTTTCAGACGTTGCTAATGCAACTATAGATGGTGTTGATGCTATATTACTTATTGAAGAAACTGCTATAGGATATTACCCAGAAGAAGCATTATCTACTGTTAATAGAATAGTTTGCCACATTGACAGAAATTATGATGAAGAAGAAGAGTCAGAACTTTATAAAACTAAAGATAGTGGTATAGCTCATGCAATGAGTTTAACTACTAAATATTTAATAGAACAAACAAATGCAAAAAGCATAGTTACTTATACTAGAACTGGAAACACGGCGAAATTTATTGCAAAATACAGACCTAAAGCAACAATATTGGCTATAGTTCCTAATGAAATTTCTGCTAGAAAATTAGCGTTGACTTGGGGTGTTTATGTAGATATTGAAACGGAAACTTTAACTATGGAACAAATGTCTATAAAAGCACCAGAAGTAGCAAAAGAAAATAAACTTGCAAATGTAGATGATTATGTATTAGTAACTCTTGGAGGAGATTCTAAACAAGGTAACTTCTCACCAACTGATTTCTTAACGTTAAAAAAAGTTAAATAAAACATAGTTGTAAAATAATGATTATATATTAATCGTTGTTTTACAACTTTTTTATTTTACATAAATTTTACATTTGAAAGTAATATATTTAACATTTATGCTGTAATATTTAATTATATTTTTTATAGGAGTTTTTATATGAATAAAAAACGATTTTTATATTGTATTTTATCTGCAACAATTTTTTTAACTGCGTGTGGCAAAAAAGAAGGATTTATTGCTGATAGTAAAGTAACTGTAATATCTCGTGAAGACGGTTCTGGAACTAAAGATACTTTTACAAATATTTTAAAAATTTATAATTTAGAAAATGGTAAAAAAATAGATAATACTACTATTGATTCTGATATTATTCAAAGTACAGGAGCAATTATTAGTAGTGTTGAGTCAAACAAGTATGCAATAGGATATATTTCATACGGAGTTTTAAATGATAATGTTAAAGCATTAGCTGTTGATGGAGTAGTTGCTAATCGTGATAACATTAAAAATGGCACTTACAAAATTGCTCGTAATTTTAATGTTGTTGTAAATAATAATAACGATAAAGAGGTAGTTAAAGACTTTATGGCATTTATTTCTTCAAAAGAAGGACAAGCTATTGTTGAAAAGTTTAAATATATATCAAAAGAAAATACTGGTAGTTATCAAAGTAAAAATGTTAGTGGAAAAATTACTATTTCTGGTTCGTCATCTGTAGCACCTATTATGGAAAAGTTAAAAGAAGAATATTTGAAGCTGAATAGTAATGTAGTTATCGAAATAAATCAGAGTGATTCTACAAATGGAATTGAGAATGTAGTTATAGGTATTAGTGATATTGGACTTAGTTCTCGAGAACTTACCGCTGAAGAAAAGTCAAACTCGATAAATAATAATATTTTAGCTATTGATGCATTAGTTTTAATAGTAAACAAAGAAAACAAAGTTGATAATTTAACGAGTGAAGAAATAAAAAATATTTATCAAGGTCATTTAGCAAATTGGAAAGATATTGTCAAGGAGAAATAGAGTGAAAAATAAAAGAGAAAATTTTGCGAAATATTTTTTCGCATTTTGTGCGATTTTATCTATAGTTTTTGTTATTTTAATATTCGCTTTTTTAATAAAAACTGGATTTAGTGGAATTTCTAAAATTGGATTTTTAGATTTTATAGGAACTAATCGTTGGAAACCTATTGCTAATGCGTACGGTATTTTTCCGATGATAGTAACGACATTTTATATTACCTTTTTAGCATTAATTATTGCAACACCTATTGGGTTACTTAGTGCTATATATTTAGCTTTTTATGCGAAAAAAGAATATTACGGAATTTTAAAACAGGGAATTAATTTGCTTGCTTCAATTCCGTCAGTAGTTTACGGATTTTTTGGTGTTATGGTTATTGTGCCATTTATTCGTGATACTTTTCGTGTTAGTGGAAGTAGTGTTTTAGCTGGAGGAATTGTTTTAGGAATAATGATTTTACCAACTATTATAACTCTTAGTGAAACTTCTTTACGTGGTGTTGATAAAAGTTATTATGAGGGTGCATTAGGTCTTGGAACTACAAAAGAGCGTACAATTTTTACAGTAATAGTTCCTGCAGCAAAATCTGGAGTTATAACGAGTATTATTTTAGCAATGGGACGTGCTATTGGTGAAACTATGGCAGTAATAATGGTAACTGGAAATCAAGCTCGTATTCCGTTATCACTTCTTGAAGGTGCTAGAACATTAACAAGTAATATTGTATTAGAAATGGGATATGCAACTGGATTGCATAGAGAATCTCTTGTTGCAACTGCGTTAGTGTTGTTAGTTATTACATTTTTAGTTAATATAGTTTTAAATTATTTTACGAGAAAGGTTTAATATATGAAAAATAGAAAATTAGAAGCTAAATTTTTAAAGTTTATAGTATATTTTGCAATGTTAATTTGTGCAATAAGCCTTTTTAGTATAGTTGCATATATAGTTTATAAAGGGATAGGTAGTTTAAGTTTTGATATGTTTGCACTAAAGTATAATAGTGAAAATGTATCGCTAATGCCTGCTATTATAAACACTTTAACTGTTGTTATATTTACATTATTAATTTCTGTAATTATAGGAGTTAGTGCTGCAATTTATTTGAATGAATATGCAGATAAAAATAATAAATTAGTAAAATTTATAAGAATAGCTATTCAAACTTTACAAAGTACACCGTCAATAGTTTATGGCTTGTTTGGAACATTATTATTTGTTAATATAGTATTTAAAGGATATAGTATTACGTCAGGTATATTTACATTGTCAATAATGATATTACCTTTAATTATTATTAGTACGGAAGAGGCGTTGAAAATAGTGCCTAGTAGTTTAAAAGAAGGTAGTTACGGTTTAGGAGCAGGAAAATTAAGAACAATTTACAAAATAATTTTACCTTCAGCTTTACCTGGAATATTTTCTGGTATTACACTTTCTATAGGAAGAATTTTTGGAGAAAGTGCAGCTTTAATTTATACGGCAGGAACAGTAGCACAAATATCATCATCCTATGATACGGCAGGTAGAACTCTTGCAGTTCATATGTTTGCATTATGGAGTGAAGGTATTAATGCACAAAAGTCATATGCTACGGCATTAGTATTATTAGCAGTAGTAGTATTGATTAATTTATTATCATTGTTTATAGATAAAAAAATATCGGCTAAATTGCTAGGAGAATAATTAAAATTTAGGAGCGACAAATGAATAAAAAAATAGAAGCAATAGATATACAATTACATTATGGTGATTTTCACGCACTTAAAGGAATTAATATGGGTATTGAAGAAAAGAAAGTAACAGCTTTTATTGGACCAAGTGGTTGTGGGAAGAGTACATTTTTAAAATCTTTAAATAGAATGAACGATTTAGTAGATGGCTGTAAAATTACGGGAGAAATTTTGTTAGATGGAGCAAATATTCAACAAATGGATCCTAATGACTTGAGAAAAAAAGTAGGGATGGTTTTCCAAAAACCTAATCCATTTCCTATGAGTATTTATGACAATATCGCTTACGGTCCACGTACTCACGGAATTAAAAATAAAGAAGAGTTAGACTATATTGTAGAAGAAGCACTAAAAGGTGCGGCAATTTGGGAAGATGTAAAAAATAAATTAAATAAAAGTGCATTAGCTTTATCTGGAGGGCAACAACAAAGAATTTGTATTGCTCGAGCGTTGGCAGTTAATCCAGATGTTTTACTTATGGACGAACCGACGAGTGCGTTAGATCCTATTTCAACAGCAAAAATAGAAGAGCTAGTTTTAAGTTTAAAAGATAATTACACAATTGCAGTAGTTACTCACAATATGCAACAGGCAACGAGAATATCAGATAATACAGCATTTTTCTTGCAAGGAGAAGTAATTGAATTTGGAGAAACGAACGAATTGTTCTTTAATCCAAAAAATCAAAAAACAGAAGATTATATAACTGGAAGATTTGGATAGGAGATAAATATGCGTAGAAGATTTGAAGAAGATTTATTAAAATTAAAATATAAGTTGGCAGAAATGGCAGAGATGTGTCATGAAGCACTAGATTTTGCAATTGACGATTTTTTAAATGCAACTACTAATAATCATAGTCAAATATTAGAAATAGAAGAAAAGATTAATCGCCTTGAACAAGAAATAGAAAATGACTGTATTAGATTTATTATTCAGCAACAGCCTGTGGCGAAAGATTTGCGTAATGTTTCATCGCTATTAAAAATGATTACTGATATTGAACGTATAGGTGATCAGGCTTGTGATATTAGTAACTTAACAAAAATTACTAATTTAAACTATGCTCCAGATAAAGAAGCTATGACTGAAATGGCAAATATAGTAAAAGAAATGTTAGATAAAGCAATTCGTTCTGTGCGAGAAAGAAGTTTAAATTTAGCAAAAGAAGTTATTGATTTAGATGAAAAAGTTGATACTTTATATCTTGATATTAAACGTGATATAATAGAATATATTAAAAATGAACATCATGATGAAGAAGAAGTTATTGATATATTAATAGTTGCGAAATATTTTGAAAGAATTGCAGATCATTCTACGAACATAGCAGAGTGGATAACATTTTATTTAACGGGTCATCATGAGTAAGGAGTTACTGTATGATAGTAATTGTAGAAGATGATATTAGTATTCAAGAATTACTAAGTTATGCTTTAAAAGCTAATAATTATGAAGTTGAAATTTTTAAAGATGGCACAAATTTAATAAATTTTTTAGAAAATAATTCAGTTGATATTTTAATACTAGACGTAATGTTACCTAATAAAAATGGTTTAGAAATATTAAAAGAAATTAGAGAAAATAAAAAATTAGATGATATTTATGTTATTATGTTGACCGCAAGAAATGAAGAATACAATAAAGTAGTAGCATTTGATAGCGGAGCAGACGATTATATGACAAAACCGTTTAGTGTATTAGAATTAATTTCTAAAATTAAAGCTACTTTACGTCGAATAAATAGAAATAAAAATATTGCTGTTGAAACTAAAATAGTTCACAATAATTTGTGTATTGATGTTACAGAAAGAATAGTAACAGAAAACGGAATAGTAGTAGATTTGACATTAAAAGAGTATGAATTATTGCTTCTTCTATTGAAAAATAAAGGAAAAGTTTTGACTAGAGATTTAATATTTGAACAAATATGGGGTTATGATTTCCAAGGGAATAGCAGAACATTAGACGTTCATGTTAGTAGTTTAAGATTAAAATTAAAAACTATTGCTAAAAATATTGAAACTGTGAGAGGGATAGGTCTTAAATTTAGAAAGGATATATAGTATATGACAAAAAAAATAGCTAATGCAATAATATTTGTTTCGTTAATATCTTTACTATTGTCAGCTATATTATCTTTTTACTATATAAACAACTTCTTCTATAAAGAGCAGAACAATAGACTTATATCAGATTTAGAAATTATAAGTAAAGTCGTAGAAAAAAGCGGACAAGAAGAACTTTATAACTTACCACTTCAAACTTATCAAATTACTCTTTTAGATACAGACGGAACGATTTTATACGATAATATAGATAGTAAAACTATCGGAAAAAAAGAAGATGTTGAAAAATATAAACAAGGGCATAATTTTGAATATAGTAACAACATTATTGAACAAAAAACATATAGTGTAAAAAAATTATCAGATGGAAAATATTTACGAATAGTCGATAAACAATTATCGTCATTTGGAGTTGTTATAGGATTTATTCAGCCAATTTTTATATTTGTACTAATAATTATTATATTTTCAATAGTTATATCTAACAATTTATCAAGAAATATTATTGCTCCATTAAAAAATATAGACTTAAAAAATCCGTTGAAAAATGTGGTGTATGAAGAATTAAAACCGTTATTAAATCATCTAAACAAACAAAATATAGAACTAAAGAAAAATGTAGAACAACTATATATTAAAAATTTTGAAATGTTGCACATTACCGAAAATATAGAAGAATCTATTTTAGTTTTAGATTCTGACGGAATTGTATTGCAAGCTAACGAAAAGGCAAAGCAACTTTTAAATATTAAAGAAAATTTTTACTATTTAACATCTTTGGAAAATGATGACACTACATTAATTAAAAATGTTATAGATGAATCTTTAAAAGGAGAAAATAGTTCAGGAAAATTTTATAAAGATAATAAAGTTTATAAAATAACAGCAAAAACTAGTAAATTACAAAATGGCTCTAATGCCGTATTTGTAATATTTGATGATATAACAGAAGAAGAAGAAAATTTAAGATTTAGAAAAGAATTTTCGGCTAACGTTTCTCACGAATTAAAAACACCGTTGTCATCAATTATGGCGATGAGTGAAATGATTTCTGAAGGAATAGTAAAAGAAGAAGACACGAAAATATTTGCAAATAAAATTAATAAAGAATCGGTAAGACTTTTAAATTTAATACAAGACATAATAAAATTATCAAAACTTGATGAAGGTTATTTGAATAAACATTTTGAAAAAATTAATTTAAAAAGTTTTATTTTAGAAATAGTAGAAAGCCTACACTTAAAATTAAATGCAAAAAATATAAATATTCAATTAAAACTTGAAGATTTAGAAATTTTAGGAATAAGACAATTAATTTATGATGCTTTAAAAAATGTTATAGATAATGCAATAAATTATAATAAAAATAATGGAAATATTGAGATTTCACTTGTTGAGCAAAATAATAAAATAGTTTTTGTAGTTAATGATAGTGGAATAGGAATTGCAAAAGAACATCAAAATAGAATATTTGAAAGATTTTATCGTGTTGATAATTCACACTCTAAATTAACTGGAGGAACAGGGCTAGGGCTTGCGATTGTAAAAAACGTTGTCGCAATACATAATGCAAAAATTGATTTATGTAGTGAATTAAACTTAGGAACAACTATAAAAATAATTTTTAATAAAGAATAATTAAAAATTTGATTATCAAAAACAAATAAAATTTATAAAACGTGATAATATGTAAAATTTTTAGAGTATAGATAGTTACAATTAACTATTTTGTTACTACTCATAATAATTTTATATTTTCACGTTTTTTATTTTATAATAATTAGTGATTAAAGAAAAAGATAATAATTATTTTTTGTTATATAAATTTTTAAAATTTTAATTTTTCGTTTATCGTATTAAATTTTTTTTAAAAAAAGTGTTGACATTTTTTTTTCTTTTTACTATAATATTATTTGTAAGTTGTTAATGCAATTAAATATTATTTAGCGGGTGTAGTTTAGTGGTAAAACCTCAGTCTTCCAAACTGATGTTGTGAGTTCGATTCTCATCACCCGCTCCATTTTTTTATTAGGAGGAATACCCAAGTCCGGCTGAAGGGATCGGTCTTGAAAACCGACAGGAGTGTAAAAGCTCGCAGGGGTTCGAATCCCCTTTCCTCCTCCATTTATCCACAGTAGCTCAGTTGGTAGTAGCATCTGACTGTTAATCAGAGGGTCGCAGGTTCGAGTCCTGCCTGTGGAGTTTGTAGTGGAGTGAACAAAATTTTGTTCACTCCTATTTATTTTTGAAAAAATTAATCTAATAGTGTTTTTTCAAAAATTACAATTGTAATTTTTGTTTAATATTTACATTACTTTATGTTATAATTGTAATGTGAAAATTAAAAGTAAGAATAGTAGGAGAATATTATGTTTATAGATGAGGTCAAAATATATGTCCGTTCCGGAGATGGTGGTAACGGAATGGTTGCATTTAGAAGAGAAAAATATGTTCCAAAAGGTGGACCAGCAGGTGGAGATGGTGGTAGAGGTGCTAACGTAGTTTTCAAAGTTGATGAAGGACTGCGTACATTTATGGACTATCGTTACCAAAAGAAATTCGTTGCACCTAATGGTGAAAATGGAATGAGTAAAGGAATGCATGGGAGAAAATCGAAAGATTTATATTTAATTGTTCCACCTGGAACAGTAATTAAAGACACTGACACAGGAGAAATTTTAGCAGATTTAACTCAACATGAACAAGAAGTAATAGTTGCTCGTGGAGGACGTGGAGGACGTGGAAATTGTAGATTTGCTACTCCTTCAAATCCAGCACCAGAAATTGCAGAAAATGGAGAACCTGGAGAAGAAAGAAATCTAACATTAGAATTAAAACTTATGGCTGATGTTGGATTAGTTGGATTTCCTTCTGTAGGAAAATCAACTTTACTATCAATAACTTCAAAAGCTAAACCTAAAATTGCAGAATATCATTTTACTACATTAGTTCCTAATCTAGGAGTCGTAGAAACAAAAGATCATAAAAGTTTTGTTATGGCAGACTTGCCTGGATTAATAGAAGGAGCTAGTCAAGGAGTTGGACTTGGGCATCAATTTTTACGACATATTGAGAGAACGAAAGTTATAGTTCATGTTGTTGATATGTCTGCAACTGATGGTAGAATTCCTTATGAAGATTATAAAATTATTAATAAAGAATTAGAAGAATATAATATGCGTTTATTAGAAAGACCACAAAT
>CAMBPW010000034.1 GCA_945869755.1 uncultured Gemella sp. | reverse complement strand
CAAAAATTTGCAGATATTAGAAAACGTACAGTTAAATATCCTCATTTAGGAAATAAAGCTAAATTTATAGCTATTCCAACAACTTCAGGAACAGGAAGTGAGGTAACGCCGTTCGCAGTAATTTCTGATAAAGAAAATGATAAAAAATATCCATTAGCAGACTATGCTTTAACACCACACGTTGCTATAGTAGATCCTAACCTTGTTCTTACAGTTCCAGCGGGACCAACAGCAGCTACAGGTATGGACGTATTAACTCACGCAACAGAAGCTTATGTAGCTATATTAGCTAATGATTATACTGATGGACTTGCTCTTCGTGCAATTAAATTAGTATTTGAAAACTTAGAAAAATCAGTTAAAACAGCTGACAAAGAAGCTCGTGAAAAAATGCATAACGCATCTTGTATAGCAGGTATGGCATTTGCCAATGCGTTCTTAGGAATTTGCCACTCTATGTCTCATAAGATAGGAGGAAAATTCCATACAGTTCACGGAGAAAACAATGCTACATTATTACCTTATGTAATAAAATACAACGGAACAAAACCAGGAAAAGTTTCATTGTGGCCTAAATATGAACACTATCAAGCTGCTGAAAGATATCAAGACATTGCAAGAATGCTAGGTCTAAAAGCAGATACTCCAGAGCAAGGTGTAGAATCTTACGCTCAAGCAGTGTATGAGTTAGGTGTTAGAATTGGATGTCCAATGGCGTTCAAAGACCATGCAGCATTTGCGAAAGCAGGTGTAGGATATGAAGAGTACAAAGCATCATTAAACAAACTTGCATTTGACTCGTTTGAAGATCAATGTACACCAGCCAACCCACGTTTAGCATTAATTTCAGATATGGAACAAATTATGGATGCAGCTTGGGAAGGATATGGAGCTAAAAAATTTGTAGAAAAATTATAAGAATATTCTCCTTTAATTAAAAAGCTATAATACAAAAGATTCCCGAAAGAATTAAAGTTTTCTTTCGGGAGATCTTTTTGTTTTTTGAGATACTCAAAAATCGTTATTTCAACGAAAATATTTTTTCTATGTTGTCGCCAAACAGTTTATTATAAAACTTATAAAAAGTTTTTATAAAGTGAATCTCTAAATAGATAAATTAGCGTTTAAGTAAATATATCGCTATTTATATGTTTGTTTGTAGTTTTGGATAGAATAAAATTTTATTTAAGAAACTACTATACTAATTAGAAAAAAAATAATATAATATATTAGTTAGAAAAAGTTAAGGAGCTTTTTTATGAGAAAATTTATTTCAGAGATATTGTTATTAATAGTTACTGTTATTTGGGGATTGGCATTTGTTTGGCAAAATATCGCTAGTCAAGAACTTGGGGCTTTTGCTGTTGTCGGTATTCGTGCCTTTATTGCTGTAATTTTTTTGTTTGTTATTGCAGTAGGGATACCTGTACTTTACAAATCACAAGAACCGAAAGTGAAAGTTAAAGGAAAGTTTAATA
Organism: uncultured Gemella sp.; assembly: GCA_945869755.1. Classification (GTDB taxonomy): domain Bacteria; phylum Bacillota; class Bacilli; order Staphylococcales; family Gemellaceae; genus Gemelliphila. Next base: position 7,799 of record CAMBPW010000034.1, on the reverse strand, counting down.
ATAAGTATATTTTATCTTTATGTTGTGGTATTGCATTATTTTTTGCTATGTATATTCAACAACTAGGAGTTGAACAAACTACAGCTAGCAAAGCGGGTTTTATTTCTGTACTTTACATTTGTATAGTTCCACTTATAGGTATTTTTTTAGGAAATAAACTTAATAAATTTTTTATAATAGGTCTTATAATTTCTGTAGTTGGTCTTTATTTATTATCTGTAAAGGGTGATTTTATATTAGAAGTTGGAGATTTAATAGTTTTAGCTAGTGCTTTTTTATTTGCGATTCATATTATTATAATTGATTATGCCAGTGTTAGAGTTAATTCGATGTTTTTATCAATTATGCAAATGTTAGTAGTTAGTGTTTTAAGTTTTATAATGTCATTTTTAACAGAAGTTACGACTTTGTCTGCTATAATGCCTGTTTTTCCAGAATTATTAGCTTTAGGTATTTTATCTAGTGGCGTTGCATACACTTTACAAATAATAGGGCAAAGAGAAGTGCCACCTCATACAGCTTCGCTTATTATGAGTTTAGAATCTGTTTTTGCAGCAGTTGGTGGAGTGTTTATATTATCAGAAATTTTAACTATAAGAGAAGTTATAGGTATGATAGCAATGCTTATAGGATTAATAGTTTCTCAAAAGAAAGATAAAAAGAAAGTAGAAACTTTTTAAATAAAATAAAAACTAGCTAAGTAAATTTTAGCTAGTTTTTTTATCGTCTTAATATTTAAAAATTATCCTAAAAACATATATAAATAATGTGCTACTACTCCGGCTGCAAGACCACCGATAGTATGAGAAACGATTGCTTTTGAAGATAACTGTCTAACTCCCAATGCGTCCATCATACCGATATGTGTACTTAAATATCCACTCCAACACATACCCATAGCAGTAAATACGGCTATATCATTTCCGCCTATTAATCCTTTTTCTAAAAAACTAGGAACTAGAGACATAGCTCCACCAACGGCTCCAAGTGAAGTTATAGGGAATGCAACTGCCTCTGCAGATGTAAATCCATAAAGTGGATTTAAAACGAATGATAATTTATCACCAAGCCAAGGAAGTAGTTTTACTCCTTCGTATGCAGCTCCTGTGTAAACTCCGTTATCCGGTGCTCCAAATGTAAGCATCATAACCATAGTACATACTATAAGTACCCCAGGAATTATAGCTAGACCTAGTTCAACTCCTACTTTTCCACCTTCTAGTAGTGTATCGAGAACTCGTTGGAACATATTTCCTTCTCTAATTTCTCTATGATTCATAAAGTAATCTTCTTTTGTAGATTCTTTATCGAACCATTCATCGGCTTCAGCTCCGTAAAATTTTCTTGTTTGTCGTAACATAAGACGAACGCTTATTATACTTCCGACAATAGCGCCTACGTTACCTATAAGAGCAGCTTTCCAAAATCCTGTTCCTTGTGTTGACATAAACATTGTAACTATTAGCCCCATACCGAAAGCTGTCCCTAAGTTACATAGTGCAGGAACTTGATATTTTTTGAAATAAACGACAAAGCGTTTGTCTTTTGCAAATGGAATTATTGCAGGGTTATCTGATAAATATGTAGCTACTGCTCCAGTTATACTTGCACCAGGTAAATTCCAAAGTGGTTTCATTAATGGAGCGAATAATTTATTTACAAGTGCTATTACTCCAAATTCTGATAGTAATGCACTAAGTGCACCTGCAACTACAGCCATCGCCATAATAAAGAATACGGTATTTAGTAACAAATCGTGTGCGGTAGCCATCATTGTTTTAAACATAAATGCTACACCCATTTTGCTAGCTATACCTCCAAAGATAAGTGCAATAACAGCTAGGAATACAAATGTTTCCGTGCTTATTGCTTTTTTAGTCGTCCGTGTATTATTACCTTCCATAATTAATATCCTCCTTATTTTTCGTTGTAATAAAACAGTTTTTATAAATATATTATATCATATATAAATAAAAATGCAAGCGTTATATTACAGATTTTTATAAAATTGCTATTTTTAAATGTTGTAAAATTAATAATTATAAAATAAAAACATTGATAAAATAACGTTTATCAATGTTTTGAAAAATTAACTATAATATAGATACAACTTTTTTATATTGTTCTTTAATATTTTCATCTAATTTTGTATCAGTTATTATAGCAGTTATGTTATATGTTTTATAGAAAGAATAAAATGCGTGTGTGAAAAATTTTGTACTATCTGCTAATACATATTTTTCCGTAGCGTTATTTAAAATTATTTCATTACATTTTCCTTCTTCTTCGTCAGAAATGGCAATATTTTCTAAATCTATTCCATTAATGCCGATGAATGCTTTGTTCACACTAATTTTACTTAAATTTTCTTGTGTGAAATATCCGACAAATCCTTTAGTTTTTGCTCGGTATCTTCCGCCTATAAAAATTAAATCGCAATTTGTTGATTCTTTAAATTGTTCAAATATTGTTATTGAGTTAGTTACTATATTTATATGTTTATCTTTTATAAATTTATGAAGATGTACTGTCGTACTTCCTGGACCTATAAATATAGTTTCATTTTCTTTAATTATATTTGCTGCTTTTTTTGCTATTTCTATTTTTTCTTCTACATTTAACAATATTTTTTTGTTATAATTGTCTTCTTGATGAAAATTTTTCGGTTTTACTTTTGCTCCGCCGTGAACTCTTATTAAATGACCATATTCTTCTAATTCTTGCAAATCGCGGCGTATTGTCATTTCAGTAACATTCATTTCTTTTGCTAAATCTGTTACTTTTACTAAATTTTTTGAATTGATAGCATTTATTATATACATATGCCTATCTAATTTTAATCTCACTTCAGTATAAACCCCTTTCCTGAGTTTGTATTAAGAATCTAAATCTACGTTATGATAAACTTGTTGAACGTCATCACAGTCGTCTAGCATATCTAACATTCTTTCAAATTTAATTTTATCTTCTTCGCTTAATGTTACTTCGTTTTGTGGTATCATAGAAATTTCAGCAATTTCAAATTCTTCAATTCCAGCATTTTTTAAGGCATCTTGTATTTCGTGGAAGTGTTCTGGCTCGCCATAAATTATAGTCATTTCATCTTCTACTATAATATCTCTTGCGTCTAAATCTGCTTCCATTAAAATTTCTAATATTTCATCTTCAGATTTGTTATTTATTCCGATAACAGCTGTATTGTCAAACATATAGTTTACAGAACCAGTAACTCCAAGATTACCACCATTTTTTCCAAGTGCAGTTCTAACTTCTGCTGCTGTACGGTTTACATTGTTAGTAAGTGTGTCAATAATTACCATAGTCCCACTAATTCCAAAACCTTCATAACGTAATTCGTCATAGTTTTCTTCTGACCCACCTTTAGCTTTTTCTATCGCTCTATCAATAATGTTTTTTGGTACACGATATGTTTTTGCTCTTTCAAGGACAACTTTTAAGTTTCTATTTATTTCTGGATCTGGCTCACCAGTTTTTGCTGCTTGATAAATCTCACGTCCGAATTTTGCGTATATTTTACTCGTGTTGGCATCTTTAGCTGCTTTTTTTTCTTTTATATTATTCCATTTACGACCCATTGTAGTTCTCGCTTTCTTATTTCATATTGTTTACATACAATATATTATATTATTTTTTTAGCTTTTTCAATAGAAAATATAAAAAACGAACATAAATTTTGTTTTTTACGTTCGTTTTTGTTTGTTTTATTATCTGTTTGGAGTTGGGTTAGTTGGAGTTGTTGGTTGGTTGTTGTTAGTTGTAGTTGTATTTTCGTATATATTTACTGTCCAACCTGTGTTTGCTCCGTTTGCTCCTGTTACAGCTTTAATTTCAAACGATACAGTTTTTCCACTTTCTTTAGCTCTTGTAGCTATTTCTGCTAAACCGTAAGAATGTGCTTCTGCTTGTGTAGCGAATACTTTGTTTGTGTTAGTATTTGCGTTTGTATTTGTGTTAACAGATGTGTTAGTTGTTGTATTGTTTGTAGTATTATTAGTTTGATTGTTAGTTGCTGTATTGTTACTTGTGTTAGTATTTGCTGTGTTATTAGCAGTATTACTATTGTTTGTTGAACTACTATTGTTGTTTGTATTAGTAGAAGTAGTTGCTTTATTGCTGTTTGTAGTCGTAGAACTATTTGACTTTGTTGATTTGTTTGTCGATGAAGTAGTTGCTGACGAGCTACTAGAAGTAGTTGTTTTATTATTACTACTATTAGATGTTGTAGTTTGAGTAGTTTCTTTCGTATTATCTGCTGATGTAAAATGGAATATTGCAACTACAGTAAGTGAGAATAAAATTATTCCTGCTGCTGTAACAAGTAAAAATTTTAAAATTTTATCAGAATTTCTCATTGTATTCAGTCCTTTATTATTTATTTGTATTTCATTATACCATTATTTCTATTTAATTACAAAGTAAAATTTTACATTTTTCTTTTAGTGTTGTAACTAAATTGTATCCTTTGCTTTTAGAAATATTTAATTTTTTAAAAATTGTTTTTAAATCCTCTCCTTCTTGTAATCTTTTTAAAATGGTAAATTCTTCATTAGAAAGTATATTTTCTATACTATTAGAAAATATTATATTCTCTATATTATTATCTGTAGTTTGAAATAACTTAAAATTTTCTATTTCTTCTAAACAAATATATTTTTCTCGGCTTCTTCTTCGTAATTCGTCAATAATTTTTCTTTTCATCGTGACAAAACTAAATTTTTCAAAATCTTCTTTTTTTAAGTCGCCATTTTCCATTATTAAAAAACTAACGAGTAATCCCTCTAAAGCAAAACTATAAAATTCGTCGTACTGTTTTAATGGAATATTGCATTTGTAAAGTGCCAAATTTATTTTATTTTTCATTTTGTTTACTATATCATTAAATTTTTCTTCTTGTTCAATTGTAAGTTCGTAATTCATTTTAACCTCTTTTAATATTTATTAAGACGTCTTAATTAAATTTTATTACTAATACCTACGCTCGTAAACATAATTTCTTTTAGTTGAAATGTTTGAACTTTATTGTCTTTTTAGTTATTTTTAAAACAAAATCTTTTATGTTGACAATATAAAAAATAAACAATATAATATTATTACTAATTAGTAATAAATAAAAGGTGAGGTAGTTTTATGTATTTAGAAGTTTTAAATTTTTGGTTTGATAATAATAACAGAAAAAATTGGTTTGCTAAATCAGAAGATTTTGACAACGAAATTAGAGAAAGGTTTTTAGATGTTCACGTCAAAGCAGTTGCCGGAGAGTTATCTAATTGGCGTGAAAATATAAAAGGGCGTTTAGCAGAAATAATAGTTTTAGATCAATTTTCTAGAAATATTTATCGTGATAAAAAAGAAGCATTTGAATATGATGTAATAGCACTCGTACTTTCTCAAGAAGCGTTAAAGTATGATTTAAGTGAACTTACAACCGAAGAAAAAGCATTTTTATATTTACCATTTATGCATTCAGAATCAAAAGAAATTCATAAAATTGCACTAGAACTTTTTAGCGAAAAAGGTATGGAATTAAATTACGATTTTGAATTACAACATAAAGAAATTATTGATAAATTTGGTAGATATCCACATAGGAATAAAATTTTAGGTAGAAAATCAACAGAAGAAGAGTTGGATTTTTTAAAAACACATAAAGGATTTTAATAGAAAAGAGGTAATAAAAATGAAATTTATAGAATTAGGTATTAGTACATTCGGAGAAACTACTCCACTAGAAAAAACAGGGAAACCAATTTCTCACACAGAACGTATTAAAAATATGATAGAAGAGATTGAACTTGCTGATAAAGTAGGATTAGATATTTATGCAATAGGTGAACATCACAGAGAAGATTTTGCAGTTTCAGCGCCTGAAATTTTGCTTGCGGGTGGGGCAATAAATACGAAAAATATAAAATTATCAAGTGCAGTAACGGTACTTTCATCAAACGACCCTGTCCGAGTTTATCAAAATTTTGCAACTGTTGATGCACTTTCTGATGGACGTGCAGAAATTATGGCTGGACGTGGATCGTTTACGGAAAGTTTCCCATTATTTGGCTACAAACTAGAAGATTATGAAGAATTATTTGATGAAAAACTTGATATGTTATTAAATATTAGAGATAATGAAATAGTAACTTGGGAAGGTCGTCATACACAAAAAATAGACGGTAAAGGAGTATATCCACGTTCAGTTCAAAGAAAGTTACCGATTTGGGTAGCTACTGGGGGTAATATAGAATCAACATTAAAAATTGCTAGATTAGGATTGCCGATTGTTTATGCAGTTATCGGTGGAAATCCATTAGCATTTAAAAGATTAACAGAATTGTATAGAAAAGTAGGAGAAGAAGCTGGACATAATAAAGAAATTTTAAAAGTTGCAGCACACTCTTGGGGATTTGTTGCAGAAGATACTGAAGAAGCGATAAATAAATATTATTATCCAACAAAATGTTTAGTAGACAACATCGCAAAAGATAGACCGCATTGGAGAGAATTAACATTTGAGCAATATTTAAATTCTGTTGGAGATAGTGGAGCTATGTTTGTAGGATCGCCAGAAGTAGTCGCAGAAAAAATGATTAGAGTAATAGAAGAATTAAATCTTGATAGATTTATGTTGCATTTACCTATAGGCTCAATTCCACACGAAGATACTATGAAAGCAATAGAATTATTTGGAACTAAAGTAGCGCCGATTGTAAGAGAATATTTTGCGAATAAATAAAAAATCTGCTTATTGCAGATTTTTTTATTTGGCTAGACCTACCAATTTTTGAAATATAATGTATAATTTGTATAGAAACATATTTTGGAGATTAGTAAATATGAAAATATTAAAAGAAAAATCATTTTATAATTCTATTTTTTTAACATTATTTATTTCTATATTAACTATGTATATTTCAAAGATACAATATTTTAAACTTTTTGGGCATTTAGTTTTAGCTTTAGTTTGTGGAATGATTTTACAAATAATTTTAAAAGAGAAAATTAAAATTTTAAAAAGTGGAACATCTTTCATAAGTAATAAATTTTTACGAGTAGGAATAATTTTACTAGGATTTAGATTATCTATTGATAAATTAATTACAGATGGGAAAATGACTTTGCTATTTGCGTTTTTTGTAGTAATTTTTATGATAGTTTTAACGTATTTTTTATGCAAAATTTTTAAAGTAGAGCGTGATTTGGCATTACTAGCTTCTTGTGGTTGTGGTATTTGTGGGGCTGCAGCTGTAATGGGTGTTAGTTCTAGTATAAAAGCAAAAACTGAAGATAGTGTTTTGGCTGTTGCAGTAGTAGCAATTTTAGGAACGATATTTACAATTATAGAAGTTTCGTTGTTTCCATATTTAAATTTAACGGAAAAAGGATACGGAAATTTTACAGGAAGTAGTTTGCACGAAATAGCACACGCAGTTGCAGGTGGTGGTGCGGGAGGTATTATTTCTTTAGAAACAGCAATTTTAATGAAACTTTCAAGAGTTTTAATGTTAGTAGTTGTAATTTTCTTTTTATTTTTTATAAATAGACAGGGAAATAATGAAAAAACAAAAGCTCCATTGCCATATTTTATTATCGGTTTTATATTAATGAGTGTTGTTGGAAGTTATGTAAATTTTTTAAAACCTTTGACAGAATATTTAGTTTCTATTGCGTACATTTTTTTAGGAATGGCAATGTGTTCTCTAGGTCTAAATGTCAATTTCACAATTTTAAAAAAACGTGGCTTAAATGTATTGCTTGCTTGTTTTATATCTTCATTTATTCTTATG
>CAMBPW010000033.1 GCA_945869755.1 uncultured Gemella sp. | reverse complement strand
TTCAAGTTATAGGAGCTACAACTACAGAAGAATATAGAAAATATTTTGAAAAAGACGCGGCACTTGAAAGAAGATTCCAACCTATTAAAGTAGAAGAGCCGGACAACGAAAATTCTATAAAAATATTACAAGGATTACGTCATAAATACGAAGAACATCACAATGTAGAAATTACAGATAGAGCTATAGAAGCTGCTGTTAAATTAAGTAGTACACATGTAACAGACAGATGTTTACCAGATAAGGCGATTGACTTAATAGACGAAGCAAGTTCAAAAGTAAAATTACGTTATTACAAATCACCAGAAGAGTTAAAAGAATACGAAGAAGAATTAACAAAACTAAGTAAAGAAAAAGATAGTGCAGTTCAAAATCAAGAGTTTGAAATTGCTGCGAAAAAACGTGATGAAATTAATGCAGTAGTAGAAAAAATAGAAAACTTCAAAATATCTTGGCAAGATAGATTAGAAAGAGAAAAAATAAAAATTACAGAAGATGACATAGCAGAAGTTTTAGCAGCTTGGACAGGAATACCAGTTACAAAATTAACGCAAACAGAAAGTGAAAAACTGTTAAAACTTGAAGAAATTTTACATAAACGAGTTGTCGGTCAAGATGATGCAGTAATAAGTTTAGCAAAATCTGTACGTCGTGCAAGAAGTGGATTTAAAGATGCAGAACGTCCGATAGGAAGTTTCATTTTCTTAGGACCAACAGGAGTAGGAAAAACAGAACTTGCAAAAAGTTTATCAGAAGCATTATTCGGTTCAGAAGATAATATGATAAGAATAGATATGAGTGAATATATGGAACCACATTCAATAAGTAGACTTATCGGAGCACCTCCAGGATATGTAGGATATGATGATGCTGGTCAACTTTCAGAAAAAGTACGTCAAAAACCATATTCAGTAGTATTATTTGATGAAATAGAAAAAGCACATCCGTCAATATTTAATATTTTATTACAAGTTTTAGATGATGGAAGATTAACAGATAGCAACGGGCGACTTATTGACTTTAGAAATACGATAATAATTATGACATCAAATGTCGGTGTTAATGAATTAAAAGATCAAAAATTTGTAGGTTTCGCAGGTAGTGAATCTATAAAAAATGACTATCAAAACGTTCAAAAAACTATGATGGAAGCATTGAAAAAACAATATCGTCCAGAATTTTTAAATAGAATTGATGATATCGTAGTATTTAAGTCGTTAGAAAAAGAAGATTTAGAAAAAATTGCACTACTAATGATAGATGGATTATCAAAACGACTAAAAGAAAAAGAAATAGAAATCAAACTTACTAAAAAAGCAATGGATAAAATTATTGAAGATGGTAGCATAAAAGAATACGGAGCGAGACCACTTCGTCGTAGTTTACAAAAAAATATTGAAGATTTATTGAGTGAAGAAATATTAAAAAATCCAGATTTATCAGGAGTAGTAAATATTGATTACAAAAAAGATAAATTTGTTGTGAAAAGTAAATAGGTAACAATATGGCAAAAAAAGTTTCAACAAAATATGAATGTAGTGCCTGTGGTTATCAAACTATAAAATATTTAGGAAAATGCCCAAGATGTAATTCTTGGGCTACACTAGATGAAGTAAAAGAAGTAAAAGTTAATGATAAACATAACGCATTTTTATCAGAAGAAACTGGGCAAAAAGTAACAGTAGAAGTAGAAAAATTAAAAAATATTTCGACAGAAGATGTACCACGCACTTTAACAGATAGCAATGAATTAAATAGAGTTTTAGGTGGTGGGGTTGTACCAGGTTCACTCGTATTGCTAGGAGGAGATCCGGGTATAGGAAAATCTACGTTACTTCTTCAAATTTCTTCATACTTAGCAAAAAATAATGACGTTTTATATGTGTCTGGAGAAGAATCAGTTAGACAAGTGAAAATACGTGCTGATAGAATGAATAGTGATACGTCAGAACTTTATGTCTATTCACAAACAGATTTAAATTTGATATATGAAATTATAAAAAAAATAAAACCTAAATTTTTAATAATAGATTCTATACAAACAGTTTACAATGCTAATTTAGATAATTCTCCGGGAAGTATAACGCAAGTTAGAGAATGTACACAACAACTAATGAAAATTGCTAAAAAATTAAACATTGCTATTTTTATAGTTGGGCATGTAACTAAAGAAGGAACGATAGCAGGTCCGAAAATGTTAGAACATATGGTTGACACCGTACTTTATTTCGAAGGAGAAAATCATCACTCATACAGAGTTTTACGTGCTGTAAAAAATAGATTTGGGTCGACAAACGAATTAGGAATATTTGAAATGCGACAATCTGGTCTTGTTGATATGGAAAATCCATCGCAAATATTTTTAGAAGAGCGAAGTAAAGATTTATCAGGTGCAACAATAGTCGGTACAATGGAAGGAACTAGACCACTTCTTGTAGAAATTCAATCACTAACAACACCGACAGCATTTAACAATCCAAGAAGAATATCAACAGGATTAGAATACAATAAATTAGTATTATTAATGGCTGTACTCGAGAAAAAAGCAGGATATTTATTACAACAGCAAGACGTTTATGTAAAAGTTTCTGGCGGAGTAAAAATTGATGACCCTGCTGTAGATTTAGGAGTTTTAGTTGCAGTTGCATCAAGTTTTAAAGATAGAGCTATTGATATGTATGATTGTTTTATTGGAGAAGTTGGGCTTACTGGTGAAATAAGAAGAGTTAGTAGAATAGAACAAAGAATAAACGAAGCAAAAAAACACGGATTTAAAAGAATATTTATTCCACATAGCAACAAAAATGGACTAGAAATTCCAAAAGGTATAGAATTAGTACCGATAAAAAATATAAATCAATGTTTAGATATTTTATTTGCAAATATTTTTTAATTGTAGTGGCGATTATTTCGCCACTACATTAATTAAATTTTAATTAAATAATATATTATATTAAATACAATATTTATTTACAGAAAAAGTTGAAAGTGAATAAAGTATTGTGTTATAATAAAAAAATAATTTAAAAAGGAGTGATTTTATGTTAAGGAAATTAATAATTTTAATTTCAGGATTAATAGGATTAACTATTGGGACATTAACAGCTAATGCGTTAATAAACAACAATTATTTTTCTGATATAATTGGCGATACGATGTTAAGAATTATAACAATAGCTACTACAACATTAATTTTTATAATTTTGTCTTTATTATTTTCTGGTAAATTAGTGTCGGCAATAAAAAAAGTAGAAGAAAAATTAACAACAATACCAATGGCAAAAGTAATATTTACTACTATAGGACTTGCAGTTGGACTTTTAATAGCTACTCTATTAAACGTAGCAACAAATTCAATAGTTACGATAGAGTGGATAGCAATAATATTATCAGGACTAATATATGTAGTATTTGGCTATTTAGGTTTTATAATCGGATATAGAAGAAGTACAGAAACATTAAACATATTTACTTCTAAAATTCTTAATAAACAAAAATCAGAAAATAAAAAATCTACTAAAGAAAAATATGCTACTGATAAAGTTATTGATACGAGTGCATTAATTGATTCGAGAATACACGATGTTGCTAGCACAGGATTTTTAGAAGGGAATATTATAGTTCCAGAATTTGTTTTGAAAGAATTACAGCTTATATCGGATTCAGAAGACCCGATAAAAAGGTCGAAAGGTCGTTTAGGACTTGATTGTGTTGAAGATTTACAAAAAATGGAAAATATCAATTTAATAATTGATAATAATTATAAATACAATGAATATTCTGCTGTTGATAATTTATTAATAACTTATGCACAAAAAAATAAATGTGCAATTATAACTACAGATTATAACTTAAATAAATTAGCAACACTTCAATCGATAAAAGTTTTAAATGTGAATGATTTATCTAATGCAGTTAAACCAATTTTAACAGCAGGGGAAGAATTAAGAGTTTATATTCAACGTGAAGGAAAAGAAAATAATCAAGGTGTAGCTTACACGAGTGATGGAACTATGATTGTAGTAGAAAATGGAAAAAAATATGTTGGTGAAGAAGTAGATGTAAAAGTACAAAGTGTACTTCAAACATCATCAGGAAGAATAATATTTACTAAAATAATTTAGATGTAGTTGCATTTTTTTAAAATGTATGCTATCATTTAGAATGCGTGATAAATAAGGAGGATAGTATGCATACTTTTTTAATGACATTAGCAATAATAAGTAGCATTCTAATTATAATAATTGTAATGTTACAAGAGAGTAAATCTGGTGGTTTATCAGGACTAACAGGTGGAGCAGAAGAATTATTTGGAAAACAAAAAGTAAGAGGAGCAGAATTAATATTACAAAGAGTAACAATAATATTAGCATTAATTTTCTTTGTTTCATTATTATGCCTTACTTGGTTAAAATTCTAAGTCTGTATATTGACCCAAAATGTTTGTGCATTTTGGGTCTGTTTTATTTAACTATATTAAAATAAGGAGGTATTATGGTAGACAATATAATAAAAATATTTCAAGAAAAAAATGTATTAACAATTGAACAACTAAAAGAAATATTAGAAATAGAAAAATCAAAAGATTTTGTAGAATTAATAAAAAATGTAGAAAATTTAACTAGAAAAAAAATTATTAGTCAACTAAAAAATGAAAAATTTATTTATCTTCAAAATATTTTTTATTTAGATGGAATAATTAGAGTTAATAGCAATGGTTTTGCATTTGTTTATTCAGAAAAAATAGAATCAGAAATATATATTCCTAAAGGATTTTTAAAATCTGCAATTACAGGAGATGTTGTAAAAGTAAAAATAGACAATAATTTTTTAGGAGAAAAAAATTTAGAAGGTGTAGTTGTAGAAATATTAGAAAGAAATACACGTTATACAGTAGGAACATTAATAAAAGCGAAATTATTTTCCTATGTAAAAAGTGATGATAAAAATATAGAAAAATACATTAAAATCAACAACAATAATTTTAAAGATATAGTAGATGGTGCAAAAGTATTAGTAGAAATTACAGATTATGCAAAAAATCGCTATGATGAACATCAAGGTATAATAATAAAAATATTAGGTCATAAAGATGATCCAGGAATAGATATTTTATCTACGGTTTATAAATATCAAATACCAATAGATTTTCCTAAAGAGATAGATGAAGAATTAAAAAGTATAAGTGAAGAAGTAATTTTAGAAGATAATTATGTAGATTGTACTAAAGAAATGGTAGTAACTATAGACGGCGATGACTCAAAAGATTTAGACGATGCTATATCTGTAGTTAAAACAAAAAAAGGATATAGACTGAAAGTTTTTATAGCAGATGTTAGTAGATATGTAACAGAAAATAGCTTTTTAGATAAAGAGGCACTAAATAGAGGATGTAGTGTTTATTTAGTAGATAGAGTTATTCCAATGTTACCACGAAAATTATCTAACAATATTTGTTCATTAAATCCTAATGTTTTACGTTATACAATTTGTTGCGACATTAATTTTAATGACAATGGAATAATTACACAATATGATATATACCCTGCTGTAATAAAATCTAAAGGGAGATTAACATACAAAAAAGTTAATGCTGTTTATGAAAATGATGAAATTGTAAGTAGAGAATATAGTGAATATTTATCAATGTTGAATAAAGCATTGGAACTATCTGAAAAAATTAGACTACATAGAGAAAAAAGAGGAGCGATTGATTTTGATAAATCTGAATCAAAAGTTATAGTAGATGAAAATGGTAAAGTAATAGATATAGTATTACGTGAAAGAAATAAAGCTGAAAAAATGATAGAAGATTTTATGCTAAGTGCAAATGAAGTTGTAGCAGAGCATTTTTATTGGTTAGAAGTACCATTTATTTATCGTATTCACGAAAAACCTAAAATAGAAAAATTAAAACATTTCTTTGATTTATCAGCAAGTTTTGGATATCGTTCAAAAACAAATGTTGAAGAAATAGAATCTTATGCACTCGCAAATATGTTAGAAAAATTTAGAAATACAAATGCTGAAAGTATATTATCAACTGTACTTTTAAGAACAATGAATCAAGCAAGATATTCATACTTAAATATAGGGCATTTTGCATTATCAGCAAAATATTACACTCATTTTACATCTCCAATAAGAAGATATCCAGATTTATTAGTTCATAGAATGATAAGAAGTTATTTATTTAATGGAGATTTAAGTGAAAAAAATAAAGAGCACTTTGAAGATATTTTATCAGTAGCGTCAGAAAGTAGTTCAATCTGTGAAAAACGAGCAGTAGATTGTGAAAGAGAAGTAGACCAAATAAAAAAATGTGAATATATGCTTGAAAAAGAAATGGAAAAATTTGAAGGGATAATATCTTCTGTAACAAGATTTGGAATTTTTGTTACACTTCCGAATATGATTGAGGGATTATGTCATATAAAATCAATGCTTGATGATTATTACGAATTTGATGAAAAAAATCTTATATTAATTGGCAAAAGAAGTGGAAAAATATATAGAATAGGGGATAAAGTAATAGTTAGAACAACTTGTGTAGATTTAGAAAATCAAACAATAGATTTTAAAATATTAAAACATAAAGAAATATATTATAATAAAGAAAAAACTAAACGTAAAAAGGAAGAAAAAAATAAATATGACAGAAGTAAAAATAATCGCTAATAATAAAAAAGCTACACACGATTATTTTATTGAAGAAACTTATGAAGCTGGAATAGTATTAACAGGAACAGAAATAAAATCAATACGTCGTGGGAAAATTAATTTAAAAGATTCTTATTGTCAAATTCGTCATGGAGAAATTTTTGCATATAATATACATATTTCTCATTTTGAAGAAGGAAATAGATTTAATCATGAGCCATTAAGAGTTAGAAAGTTATTGATGAAAAAACGACAAATAGCTATTCTTCAAGAAAACCAGAATGAACAAGGAGTAAGTATTATTCCACTGAAACTTTATATAAAAAATGGTTATGCAAAATTGTTAATTTCTATTGCAAAAGGTAAAAAAAATTATGATAAACGCAATACATTAAAACAAAAAGAAGCGAAAAAAGAAATAAATAGAGCGTTAAAAGAGAAACAGCGTTATTAATATATTATAACAAAATATTAAATAGATATATGAATTTATAAAATTATAAATTTGTATATCTATTTTTATTATATATAAGAAAATATAATTATTTTATAGAACGTTGTTATAATGCTAATAAAAACCTTTACAAAAACATTTATTTAGTATATAATTAAGTAAACAAAATAAATTAATATCCAAAACTAAGGGGGTTGTTATAATGGATAAATTTACACAAATGATACAGCCTGTAGGAGATAGTATTTATTTATCAGCGTTAATTGCTTTAATTCCAATTATTTACTATCTAGTTGCACTTGCAGGTTTTAAAATGAAAGGGTGGTTGACTGGTTTAACTACATTAATTTTAGCTATTATTTTAGCGTGTCTATTTTTCAAAATGCCGATAGGATTTGCATTAGCTTCAACAGGACACGGAATAACTTACGGTTTATTACCGATAGGTTGGATAATATTAATGTCTGTATTTTTATATAAGATGACAGTAAAGACAGGGCATTTTAATGTTATACGTGATAGTGTTACTTCTTTAACAGACGATAGACGTATTCAAGCATTATTAATTGCATTTTCTTTTAGTTCATTTTTAGAAGGATCGGCAGGATTTGGAGCACCAGTTGCGATTTCAGCAGCGTTACTTGTAGGATTAGGATTTAAACCACTATATGCAGCAGGTATTGCGTTAGTAGCCAACACTGCACCAGTTGCATTTGGAGCAGTAGGGATACCTGTAACAGCTGTTAATGGACTTGCAAGTTATTCAAATGGTACGCCTATTTCAGCGTCAGAAATTTCTGCTATGGTAGGACATCAGTTACCTATATTAGCATTAATTGTACCTTTTTATGTAGTATTTATTATGGCAGGATTTAAGAAAACTTTAGAAATATTACCAGTTATTTTAGTTTCAGGTATTTCTTTTGCAGTAGCAGAATATGTAAGTGCAGTATATTTAGGGCCTGACTTACCAGCGATATTAGCATCACTAGTTTCGTTATTAGCGACAGTTATTTTACTTAGATTTTGGCAACCAAAAACGATTTGGAAATTTAAAGATGAACTTGATGAAGAAACTACTCAAGTAGAAAAAGCTAAGCATTCAATTAAAGATATAATTATTGCTTGGTCGCCATTTGTAGTTTTAATTGCAACTATTTGTATTTGGACATTAAAACCAGTTAAAAAATTTTTTGGTCAGTTTACAACATTAATAGAAATACCATTAATTCATAAAAATATTATAAGTTCTATGTCAGGAAAAGAAATATCAGCAGTTTATAAATTAGATATTTTAGGAGCTACAGGAACATCAATTTTAGTGGCAGCAATTATAGCTAAATTTATAATAAAAATTTCTTGGCAAGATATGTTTAAAGTTTTTATTGATACATTCAATGAAATTAAAATAGCACTATTAACAATTTGTTTTGTAGTAGGATTTGCTTATGTAATGAACGCATCAGGAATGACAAATACATTAGGAAGTGCCTTAGCAGCAACAGGAAAATCATTTGTATTCTTCTCTTCGGCACTAGGTTGGATAGGAGTATTTATTACAGGTTCAGATACTTCATCAAACTTATTATTTACAAAGTTACAAGAAGTTACTGCAAATGGGGTAGGAATGGATCCATTATTAGCAGTTGCAGCTAATGCTTCTGGTGGAGTTGCAGGTAAGATGATTTCTCCACAATCTATCGCAGTTGCGGCAGCTGCAGTTGGATTAGTAGGGAAAGAATCAGAATTGTTAAAATATACATTTAAACATAGTATAGTAATATTATTAATAATATGTATTATCGTTGCAGCACAATCAACAGGTATATTATCTTGGATGATTCCAGTGCATCCATAAAATAAAAAAAGGCTATGTCCCAACTCCGTGATTTTATAGTAAATTACGGAGTTTTTTATTTATTTTATTATGGGAAGCGATTTAAAAAAATTATAAAAACGCTTTACAAAATTTCTAAAGTAATGTATAATAATTTACATAAATATTATCCGTAAAAAAATAAAGGGGGACATAAAAAATGGATAAATTTACACAATTACTTGCTCCAGTGTCAGATAGTGTTTATATTTCAGCACTAATAGCACTTATACCTATTATTTATTATTTGGTGGCACTAGCAGGTTTTAAATTAAAAGGGTGGTTAACAGGGTTAACTACAATGTTACTAGCTATTGTTTTAGCTTGTGTATTCTTTAAAATGCCAATAGGATTCGCTAT
>CAMBPW010000032.1 GCA_945869755.1 uncultured Gemella sp. | reverse complement strand
TGAAAACTAGACATGAATTGAGAGAAATAGTATTTAAATTATTATTTCAAATAGATAATACAGACTTAGAAATTAATTCTTTGTTAGAATTAGAAAGTGATGAAGTTAAAAATAATGAATATATAATATCTTCTGTCAAAAATATTTTAAATAAGAAAGAATATATAGATAATATAATTTCTAATAATTTGGTCGGTTGGAAAATTGAAAGATTGTCAAAAATGGATAGACAAATACTAAGAATAGCAGTTTATGAAATAATAACTACAGAAATACCATTTAAAGTATCAATTAATGAAGCTATAGAATTATCTAAAAAATATAGTGAAAAAGATGATAGTTATAAATTTATTAATGGTGTTTTAAAATCTGTAGTAGAAAAAGAAAATATATGAATGAAAATATAACATATTTAACAGTTACTGCACTAAATAGATATATTGATAGAAAATTTTCTAATGATCCATATTTAAAAGAAATATATATAAAAGGAGAAGTATCTAATTGTAAATTACATAGTAATAAAACACTGTATTTTTCAATTAAAGATGATAATACTGTTATTAATGCTCAAAAATATAATTATGACGATAGTTTAATAATAAATGATGGTGATTTAGTTTTAATTAAAGCATCAGTTAATTTTTATTTTCCTTATGGTAAATACACTCTTATTGTTTCAGAAATAAAAAAAGATAGAGTAGGAGATTTATATAGTAAATTTATTGAATTAAAATCTTCATTATCAAAAGAAGGAATATTTTCTTTAGAATATAAAAAAATTATTCCAAAAATAAATTTTAATATAGCTGTTGTAACATCTGCTACAGGAGCAGCTATTCAAGATATAAAAAAGACTATATATAGACGTTTTCCTATAGCGAATATAAATTTATATCCAACTTTAGTTCAAGGAGAAAATTCTGTTCAAGATATAATTTCAAATTTAAAAAAAGCAGATAATGATAACAATGACGTAATTATATTGGCAAGAGGAGGAGGGGCTATAGAAGACTTATGGAGTTTTAATAATGAACAAGTTGTGAGAACAATTTTTAATTGTAAGACTCCTATAATAACAGGAGTAGGACATGAAACAGATACAACATTAGTTGATTTTGTATCTGATTACAATGCGTCTACACCTACAGCTGCTGCTGAAGCAGCAACGTCAATAACTATAGAGAATTTAAAATCACAATTAAAATTATACTATGAAAAAATTTATAAATTAATTAATAACAAAATATTAGAAAACAAACTTAAAATAGAAAATAAAAAAAATAATCATTATATTAAAAATTTTATTCAAATTAATAACGATAATAAAATAATTCTATTAAATAAAAGCAAGTACATTAATTTGTTAATAAATAAACTATTAAATGTAAAAAAAAATAACTTACATAATGATATTATAAAAATAAGAAATATAAATTTAATAAAAAATAAAAAAAATGATTTTAAATTTGCAGTTAATAATTTTGAAAATAATTCTCCTTTAAAAATATTAAATAAGGGATATGCAATAATTAACAATGAATCTAATAAAAAGATTTCATCAATAAAACAATTAAAATTAAATGAAAATATAAAAATTAATGTTGTTGACGGTACTATTGAAGCAACTGTGTTAGAATTGAAAGAAGAAGGTATTTAAAATGAATAAAAATGATTTTGAAAACCAATTGTTTGAATTAGAGAATATTATAAAAAAATTAGAAAACAATGAATTATCACTTAATGATTCTTTAGAAGAATATAAAAATGGAATAAATATTATTAAAAACTGTAATAATATAATAAATGAAGCAGAAAAAGAAATAGAAAAATTATCAAAGGAATTACAATTTGATGAATAATTTAGATAATTTTTTAGTTGAAAACAAAATAATATTAAATAATTATGCTAAAAAATATATAGAAAAATTAGATATTCCTGTAGAGTTAAAAAACTCAATATTATATTCTTTGATTAATGAAGGAAAAAAAATCAGACCACTAATGTTTTTGTTAATGTTAAAACATTATAATATAGACTATATGAAATATTTAGATATTGCACTATCTATTGAACTTATGCATGTCTATTCATTAATTCATGATGATTTACCTTCTATGGATAATGATGACTATAGATGGGGGAAATTAACAAATCATAATGTATTCGGTGAAGATGTAGCAATTTTATCAGGAGATGCAATGCAATCTTTGTCATTTGAAATAATATCTACCAATAAATACATTGATGATGCTACAAAAATTAAGTTAATAGAGTTACTAGCTAAATATTCTGGGGTTGCTGGAATGATTTCTGGACAAATTTATGATATTAAGCAAAAAAATTATAATATAGATAAAAGTTATTTGAAAAAAATGCATAAATTAAAGACAGGCAATTTACTTATATTACCATTATTATTTTCTTGCTATATATCTAAAAGAACTTCCGATTTGGAATTATTAACTGAATTTGGTAAAGAATTAGGAATTGCATATCAAATAAAAGATGATATTTTAGATTATTACGGAGAATTTGATATGATTGGTAAATTGCCTAGCGATGAAGGGAAAATTACATATTTATCATTTTACGGTATTAAAGAATGTGAGTCATTATTAGAATTTCATACAGAAAACGCAAAAAAAATTTCATTAGAATTACAATGCAATTTTTTATATAATCTTTCTGATAAATTATTAATAAGAAAAAAATAAATAAATTACATATAGTATTGAAAAAAAAATATCATTATTGTATAATAACAGTAATAATAATATTAAGGAGTAGTATAATATGTCAAAACTTTATTTAGAGCCGTATGAAATATATGAATATGCGGCAGATAAGGGTAAAGCTAAAGCAAATTCAAGTTGGTTGACTATGATTGTTTTAGGATTTTTAGGCGGAGCTTTTATAAGCGTAGGATATCTTGCCTATATAAGAATAGCAGGAACTTTCCCGCATGAGTGGGGGGGATTCGGAGCATTCATAGGAGCAGCAGTATTCCCAGTGGGGCTTGCTTGTATTCTAGTAGGTGGTGGAGAACTTATTACTAGTAATATGATGGCAGTTGGTTCCGCATATTTTTCAAAAAAAATTAATGTTAAAAAGTTATTGAAAAATTATATTTTTATATCATTAATGAATTTAGTAGGTGCGTTATTTGTAGCGTATTTTTTTGGTCACATAGTAGGATTAACTGAAGGTATTGTATTAGAAAAGACGATACATACAGCAGAAGCAAAAATAAATGCAACCCCAATTCAAATGATTGTTTCTGGAATTGGATGTAACTGGTTAGTAAGTATGGGAGCATGGTTAGCTTTCGCAGCCAAAGATGTTACAGGTAAAATATTAGGTGCATGGTTCCCGGTTATGACTTTTGTTGCAATAGGATTCCAACACGTTGTAGCTAATATGTTTATAATTCCAGCGGCAATGTTTGCAGGAGCTCATATAACTATGTTAGACTTCGGAACAAATATGCTATTCGTATGGATAGGAAACTGTTTAGGTGGAGCAATAATGGTAGGTGGATTATATCACTTGTCATATTTTAAAAAATAAATAATTTATAAATTAGTATGTAATATTAATTGCATACTAATTTTTGTTTTAAATTTAAGAAAAAATAAGTTAATTGTGTTAAAATAGTATAATAATAATTTTTAGGAGAATAAAATGTCAAAATTTATTCAAAATATGAATGAAAATCAAAAAAAAGCAATCTTAGAAACAGAAGGTGCAATTATGATAATTGCAGGAGCGGGAAGTGGAAAAACAAGAGTTTTGACACATAGGATTGCTTATCTTATTGGAGAAAAAAATGTTTATGAAAATAATATACTAGCTATAACATTTACAAATAAAGCAGCAAAAGAAATGAAAGATAGAGTTTATAATTTAGTAGGAGAAACAGCAAAATATATTTGGATAAATACATTTCATTCTTTATGTGTACGAATTTTAAGAAAATATATTGATTTATTAAATTACAATAAAAATTTTACAATTTTAGATAGTGGTGAACAAAAATCAGTAATAAAAACTATTTTAAAAAATCTTAATTATTCAGAAGAAACTTATGAACCTAATGCTATTTTAAAACTTATTTCTAATGCTAAAAATCAATATCAAAGTTCAAAAAGTTTACAAGAACAGTCAAGATTTGGATTTATGAAAGTAGTAGCAGAAGTATATTCAGAGTACGAGAACTATTTACAAAAAAATAGTGTTTTAGATTTTGATGATTTACTTGTTAAAACTATAGATTTATTTAAAAAATATCCAGATATATTAAAAGTATATCAGCATAAATTTCATTATATTCATGTTGATGAGTATCAAGATACCAATTTAATTCAGTATAAATTAATAAAATTATTAGCTGATTATCATAAAAATATTTGTGTAGTAGGTGATGATGATCAAAGCATTTATAGTTGGCGAGGAGCAAATAGTGATAATATTAAAAATTTTGAAAAAGATTTTAAAAATACAAAAATAATATTTTTAGATCAAAATTATCGTTCTAATAGTAGGATTTTAGAAGTAGCAAATGAAGTAATAAAAAATAATGTTGATAGAAAAGAAAAAAGGTTATGGTCTAATAATAATAGCGAAACAAAGATAAATGTTTATAGTGCATACAATGATTTAGATGAAGCAGAATATGTTGCAAAAAAAATAAAAGAAATAACATCAACAGGTGTAGATTATAAGGATATTGCTGTTTTATATAGAGCAAATTATCTTTCAAGATCCTTTGAAAATACGTTTATATCACATTCAATACCTTACAAACTAATAGGTTCTTTAAAATTTTTACAACGTCAAGAAGTTAAAGATATTATTGCTTATCTTAATGTATTAGTTAATAAACAAGATGATTTAAGTTTACGAAGAATAATAAATGTTCCAAAAAGAGGAATAGGAAATAGTTCTATGGAAAAAATTGAAAGGTATGCCATAAACAATAATTTAAGTCTTTATGACGCATTATCTCAAATAAATTTTATAGATGTTTCAAAAAAAATAAAAGAAAATATAAATAAATTAAATTTTGTTTTTGAAAAATATTCTTGTTTAGAAAGTTATAACATAGATGAATTAATTTTAGGTATTTATCGTGAATCAGGATATGAAGAAATGCTGAAAACATCAAAAGATGATTATTCAGATAGTAGAATAGAAAATATTTCAGAATTAGTAACTTCTGCAAAACAATATTCACAAATTAACAATAGTTTAATTGATTTTGTATCAGAAATGTCTTTAACGTCTGATTCTGATGATGAAAATTTAGAAAATTCGGTAACTTTATCAACTGTACATGCTTCTAAAGGTTTAGAATATAATACTGTATTTATAGTAGGATTAGAAGAAAATATTTTTCCTTCGATAAGAGATGTAGATGACTTAGAAGATGAAAATAAAAAAATGGAAGAAGAAAGAAGATTAGCTTATGTTGCGATAACAAGAGCTAAAGAAAAATTGTATTTATCATATACTAACAAAAGAATGCAATTTGGTAACATTAAATTTAATGCTATATCTAGATTTATTAAAGAAATTCCAGAAAATTTAATTTTTGAAGAAAGAAGTATGCAACTTGGTTCGGTATATAATAATGAAGATGATAATGTTAACAAATTTATAAGTAGATTAACACCAAAAATAAAAATAAAAGAAAAAACAAATTTTTCTTTTTCTAGCTATGCAGAAGGAGATAAAGTTTCTCATAAAAAATTTGGAATTGGAATAGTAGAAAAAATAGATAATACAACTATTACTGTGAATTTCGAAAATTATGGAATTAAAAATTTATTAATTGATTATGCAAATTTGGTTAAGGAGTAATTAAGTGAATATATTGTTAATAAAAGAAGAAATTAAAAATTTAGTAAATCTTTTAAATAAATATTCATATCTATATTATGTAGAAGATAATCCAGAAATTAATGATACGCAATATGATATGCTATATAAGAAATTAGAAAAATTAGAACATCAATATCCAGAATTAATAATGAAAAATTCTCCTACACAAAGAGTAGGGGATATTGTATTAAATGAATTTAAGAAAGTAGAACATACTACTCCTATGTTGAGTTTGTCAAATACTTTTTCATATGAAGAATTACTCGACTTTGATAGTCGTATAAAAAAAGCTTTGAAAACAAATGACGATATAGAATATATTTGTGAACTAAAAATAGACGGACTTGCAGTTTCTTTACACTATGAAAATGGAGAATTAATTAAGGCTGCTACAAGAGGAGATGGGACAATAGGAGAAGATGTTACAGAAAATATAAAAACAATTTTAACTATTCCAAGACAACTTAATGATATAGTGAATATTGAAGTTCGTGGCGAAGTATATATGCCAAAAAAATCATTTAAAATAATTAATAGTGAACGAGAAAAAAACAATGAGCCATTGTTTGCTAATCCAAGAAATGCAGCTGCAGGATCAATAAGACAATTAGACTCAAAAATAACAGCTAGTAGAAAATTATCAGCATTTATTTATAATATAGTTAATAGTGAAGAAGATACTCAACAAAAATCTTTAGAATTATTAAATAAATATGGATTTTCAATTAATAATAATTATAAACTATGTAGAAACATAAACGAGGTTTCAGAATATATAAAATATTGGGAACTGAATAAAAAAACTCTCCCTTATGAAGTGGACGGAGTAGTTATAAAGATAAATAATGTTAATTTTCAAGAACAACTAGGATTTACCCAAAAAAGTCCAAAATGGGCAACTTCATTTAAATTTGCTGAAGAAGAATTAGCTACAAAATTATTAAATATAGAATTAAGTGTTGGACGTACAGGAATTGTTACTCCTGTCGCTAATTTAGAACCAGTAAATATTTCAGGCTCAGTTGTTTCTAAAGCTTCCTTACATAATAAAGACATTATTTCAGAGTTGGATATACGTATAGGAGATACTGTAGTAGTAAAAAAAGCTGGAGAAATAATACCAAAAGTAATTAAAGTTGTAACTGAACTTAGAACAGAAAATAGTGAGAAGTATATTTTTCCTGAAAACTGTCCATCATGTAATAGTATATTGATATCAGAACATGAAAATCCTTTTACTCGCTGTATAAATAAAAATTGTCCTGAGCAAAATATAAAAAAAATTATTCATTTTGCTAGTAGAGAAGCAATGAATATAGATGGTTTAGGAGATAAACTTATAATAAATTTATTTGAAAAAAAATTAATTTCTAATATTACAGATTTATATTCTCTAAATAAAGAAGAACTTATAAATTTAGAAAGAATGGGAGAAAAATCAGTAAACAATTTACTATTAGCAATTACAAATTCAAAAAAAGTTTCTTTGGATAAAATTATCTATTCATTAGGTATTTTAAATGTTGGTAAAAAAGCTAGTAGTATTTTAGCAGAGTACTATAAAAATTTAGATAAATTTATTAGTGCTACTTATGATGAGTTAGTAACATTATCTGATTTTGGAGAAATTACAGCAAAGTCAATTATAGAATTTTTATCTTCAGAAGAAAATATTGAAATAATTAAAAAACTTCAAGAAATAGGAATCGATCCAATTTTTGAAAATATAGAAAAAGAGGAAAATATATTTTCAAATAAAATAGTGGTACTTACAGGAAAATTAGTTAAATTAACTAGGAATGAAGCTAAAGAATATTTAGAAACTTGTAATGCCAAAGTAACAAATTCTGTTACTAAAAATACCGCCTATTTAATTTGTGGAGAAAAAGCAGGCTCTAAATTACAGAAAGCTAAAGAATTAGGAATTACTATTATAAATGAGGAACAATTTATAAATATAATTAATAATAAATAAATTATTTGGAGGAACATATGCACGATAAAAATAAAGAGAAAATTCCTTATAAATTATTTGCTACAGTTGTAAGCATAGTTGCAATTATTACTTTTTTTATAATGAATTACAATCCTGTTTCTGTTACGTTTATATTTTTTACCATAAAAGTTCCACTAACTTTACTTTTCTTTATATGTATGATTCTAGGTATTTTCATAACTACAATTTATTGGAAAAACAAATATAAAAAATTAAAAAATAAATTTGATAGAGTAGAAAAATTACTATTTTCAAAAGAAAATTTAGAAAAAGAAACAAAAGTTGAAAAACAATATATTGAGGAAGAAGAAAATGGGTTTGAAGTATAACTGGATATTGCCAGAATATGATGATAATATTGTAAAACTTTTTACTGAACAATATAATATACCAAGAATAACTAGTAAAATATTATCAGCAAGAAATATAAATGATTATAAACAAGTGAAAGAAATTCTAACTGGTGATTATGAAGAAGGTTATAATCCATATTTAATTTATGATATGGAAAATGCTGTGTCAAGAATAAATATTGCTATAGAAAATGAAGAAAAAATATTAGTATATGGAGATTATGATGCAGATGGGATTACTTCTACAGTTTTAATGCTAGAAACATTAGCTTCACTTGGAGCTAATGTTTCTGCGTATATACCTAATAGATTTACTGAAGGATATGGACCTAATAAAGAAGCTTTTAAAACTATAATTGAATCTGGTATTTCTTTAATAATCACGGTAGATAATGGAATCGCTGCTGTTGAAGAAGTTGATTATGCTAATGAATTAGGTTGTGATGTTATAATAACTGATCACCATCAAATTCAAGATGAAATTCCAAAAGCGTATGCAATAATTCATCCAGAACATCCAAATGGAAATTATCCATTTGGAAAATTATCAGGAGTAGGAGTAGCTTTTAAATTATCTCACGCACTGCTTGATGTATATCCCGATTTTTTTCTTGATTTAGTTGCTATAGGAACTATTGCAGACTTAGTTCCTATGGTTTCTGAAAATAGAATTTTTGTTAAACAAGGATTAAACTTATTAAATGAAGATACTCGTTTAGGAATAAAGTTATTATTAAATATTGCGGGGCATAGTGGAAATATTGATGAACAAACTATAGGTTTTACAATAGCACCTCGACTAAATGCAATAGGAAGAATTGCTAGTGCAAAAGAAGGATTACAATTTTTATCTACCGACGATTTAGAAGAAGCACAATTTTTAGCACAAAAAATTGATAACTACAATAGCGAAAGAAAAAATATAACCGAACAAATAGTTAGTCGTATAGATAATTTGATATCAGACAAATCTGATAAAAATGTATTAGTTTTAGCAGAAGAAGACTTTCATGAAGGTGTATTAGGAATAGTAGCTTCAAACATTGTAGAAAAATATAAAAAACCCGCTTTAGTTATGAATATAGACGGTGATAAAGTCAAAGGATCAGCAAGAAGCATCTTCACATTTAATATTTATAATGCTATGAGTAGAATTAATCATCTTTTTACAGCTTTTGGCGGTCATGATATGGCTGCAGGTTTTTCTACTACACTAAAAAATTTAAAAGAAATAGAAGATAGATTAGATATTCTTTATGGAGAATATTTATCTAATACAAAACATTTAAAATTAGACAAATATATAGATTTAGTAATTTCGTATGAAGAAGTAAGTTATGAACTGTTAAAAAATATAGAATTATTAAAACCTTTTGGTACGAACTTTGAAAAACCATTATTACTATTAGAAAATGTTTTAATATTAGAAAAAATTGAATTCGGAAGTAATAATCAATATTTAAAACTTATAGTAGGTAATAATACAGATAAATTAGAATGTATAAGTTTTCGTGATAATGAATGTTATGAATCTATAGAAATAGGCGATACAATTGATGTATTATGTTATTTAGATAAAAATAACTTTAATGGTAGAACAAGATTACAAATTAATCTTTTAGATGTAGAAAAAAAAGAATTTTTATTTACAGATTATAGAAAATGCAATATAAATTTTAATAATTTGCCTATTTCAGAATTAAAATTATCGAAAAATTATGAAGATCATCATAATAATTATTATAAATTTAGCGACTTGCATAAAATTAAAAATAAATTTGATATAATAAATATAATTGATATTCCAAGCTCTATAAAACAAATTGAAAATGTAGTTAATTTAGGAGCAAAAAATATTAAATTAATATGTTCTGAGAAAAATGAGCTTAGAAAAATTTATAAAATCAATAAGGAAAAACTAATAAAACTTTTTAATATATTACTAAAAATTAAAGTACTAGAATTAAATAATATTAAAAATATAGAACAAATAGTTAAATTAATAAATACTAATATAGATAGCTTGAAAATTATGTTTAAAATATTTTTAGAATTAAATTTAATAA
>CAMBPW010000031.1 GCA_945869755.1 uncultured Gemella sp. | reverse complement strand
CTTGATTTTAAAGTAGACGAATTAGAAAATAATATTAAAGTAACTATTCCGACAAGAAGACCAGATATTACAATTAAACAAGATATTGCAGAAGAAATTGTAAGAATTTACGGATATGATAAAGTACCTTCAACACTACCACAATTTTCTAAATCTACAAAAGGAGGACTAACATACAAACAAAAATTAATTAGACAATTAAGAAAATTATATTTGAATGTTGGATTCTCTGATACAATAAATTACTCTTTAGTTTCAAAAGTTGAAGCAGAGCAATTTACATTAAATAAAAATCATATAGTTGAATTATTAATGCCTATGAGTGAAAATCATTCTACTCTACGTCAAAGTTTAATTCCAGGTTTATTAAAGACAGTTTCATATAATCAGGCACGTCAACAAAAAAATCTAAAACTAATAGAAATAGGAAGAATATTTTTCGGAAGTGGTGATGAAAATATTCAGCCTAAAGAAGAGCTATATATTTCTGGGGTTCTAACAGGAAAAGAGCATATTACAAAATGGGCAAAAGAAGAAAAAAATATTGATTTTTATTCAACAAAAGGGTATTTAGAATTATTATTTAATAAATTAGGAATTGAAGATAAAATTTCATACGAAAAACTTTTATTAGAAAATATGCATCCAGGAAGATGTGCTAAAATAATTTATAATTCTGAAATTATCGGATTTATTGGAGAAATTCATCCAATGTACGCAAGAACTTTAGATATTAGTGAAACGTATGTATTTGAAATTAATTTAGATAAAGTGTTAACTAACGAAAAAGTTAAACCAATTTACGAAGAAGTATCAAAATATCCAAAAGTTACTCGTGATATAGCTATGTTAATTGATAAAAATGATGAATATAAAAATATTGAAAAAATAATTGCTAATGTAAATAACAAACTTGTTGATAATATAGAATTATTTGATATTTATGAAGGAATAGGACTTCCAGAAGATAAAAAATCAATAGCTATAACAATTACATACAGTGATAAAGAGAAAACTTTAATAACTGAAGAAATAAATAATGCTCATGAAAAAATTGAAAAAGCGTTAGTTGAATATGGAGCGACTATTAGATAAGAGAGGAAAGATATGATAGAAGTAATTTTATTGTGTATATTATCATATTTATTAGGATCTATTCCATTTGCATTAATTATAGGTAAAATTTTTTACAATAAAGATATAAGAACAATGGGAAGTGGTAATCTTGGCACTACAAATATGATAAGGAATCTTGGGAAAAAAGCAGGATTAACAGTATTAGTATGTGATATAGGAAAAGGAATGTTAAGTTTATATATTGCAAATAAAATTTTAGGAGATGTAAATTATTTAGTTTTATTTGGTGCTATGTCAATGATAGGGCATGTATTTCCAATATTCGCAAATTTTAAAGGTGGAAAAGCTGTTGCGACAGGTGGGGGTATATTTATTTATTGTTATCCTTATTTAGCAATTACACAAATAGCAATATTTTTCATTGTATTATTTTTAACGGGATATGTGTCATTAGCCAGTATTATAATATCTCTATTAGGAGCGACATATATCGCAGTTTATGGAGTTGGAATAGACAAATATATAATGATAATTATGTGTTTATTTATAGTGTATATGCACAGAAGTAATATAGAGCGATTAAAAAATGGAACAGAAAATATTTCAAAATTAAAAATAAATTTTAAAAAGAAATAAATAAATTTTACGGAGAAAATATGGCGATAATAATAGATGGAAAAGAAATAGCAAAAAAAACTAGAGAAAAAATAAAAGAAAAAGTACTTCTTTATCGTGAAAAAGGAATTATACCAACACTAGCTGTAGTTTTAGTTGGAGATAACAGAGCTTCAATGAGTTATGTTAATTCAAAACATAAAGCATGTTTAGAAAATGAAATTAATTCAATAAAAATAGAATTAAATGAAAATACTACAGAAGAACAATTAATAGAAAAAATAGAACAATTAAATAATGACAAAAATATTCACGGAATTTTAGTTCAACTTCCATTACCTAAACATATAAATTCAGAAATAATATTACAAAAAATATCTCCAAATAAAGATGTTGATGGATTTCATCCAATAAATGTAGGAAATTTAAGTGTAGGAAATGCAAAATTAATTCCTTGTACACCACTAGGAATTTTATCATTAATAAAATCAACAGGAGAAATTATTGAAGGTAAAAATGCATTAGTAATAGGACGCTCTAACATAGTAGGAAAACCAGTTGCTAATTTATTATTACAAGAAAATGCTACAGTAACTATTGCACATTCTAAAACTAAAAATTTGGAACAATTTATAGAAAATGCTGATATAATAGTTAGTTGTGTTGGAATTGCACATTTTATAACGGGAGAAAATAATTTCAAATCAAGTGCAGTTATAATTGATGTTGGAAATAATTATAAAAATGATAAACTTGTAGGAGATGTTGATTTTGATAATGTAAAAGACAAAGTTGCATATATTTCTCCTGTACCTGGTGGAGTAGGGCCAATGACAATAACAATGCTTATGCAAAATACATTAACAGCACTTGAAATAGAGAAATAATAATTTTAAAAAATAAATACAGTAAAATGTAGTTGAAAAATTTTGCACTATAAAAAAATAAAATACGATAAAATTTGTTTTATGTTTTTAAATATTTATAGTTTACATATTGAAAAAATTTCACTTTTTATTATAAAAATTATCTTGACAATACAAAAATATGATGATATACTCTTTAGCATATTAATATTTTAAAGAATTTAGATGAGTAGGTAGTTTAGTAATCAAAGAGAGTGTACGTTTGCTGAGAGTACATATTATGACACTTCTGAATATGGTCTATTTAATTTTAATAGAGTGAACATAAGTAGTAAACTTTATTCGTGTGCCACGTTACGGCAAAAGCTATGTTAGTAGCTGTAGAGTTAAAAACGTAAGGTGGTACCGCGTAACAAACGCCCTTATTATACATTTTTGTATAATAGGGTGTTTTTTAATTTTTAAAAAAAGGAGAATAATTAATGTCAATAATTGAATTGAAAAATGTAACAAAAGTATATGATAATAAAGTTCAGGCTTTAAAAGGTATTGATTTAAAAGTTGAAGAAGGGGATATTTTTGGAATTATTGGATATTCTGGTGCAGGTAAATCAACGTTAATAAGATTACTAAATGGACTTGAAACTGCAACTGAAGGTGAAGTAGTTGTTCTTGATGAAGATTTTGGAAAAATAAATAATGAAAAACGTCGTCTTAAACGTCAACATATAGGAATGATTTTCCAACATTTTAATTTATTATGGAGTAGAACTGTAGCAGAAAATATCGCTTTTCCTTTAGAAATTTTAGGAGTTCCTAAAAAAGAACGTGATGAGCGTGTTCATGAATTAGTAAAATTAGTAGGGCTTGAAGATAGAAAAGATAATTATCCATCTCAACTTTCTGGAGGGCAAAAGCAACGTGTTGGTATTGCTCGTGCTTTAGCAGGAAATCCAAAAATTTTACTTTGTGATGAAGCTACAAGTGCGTTAGACCCAGAAACTACAGCCGATGTTTTAGAATTAATTAATGAAATACACCAAAAAACTAATATTACTGTTGTGTTAATTACTCATGAAATGCATGTTGTAAAAACTATTTGTACAAAAGTTGCAGTAATAGATGATGGTAAAATTGTTGAAGAAGGGTTAGTTTCAGATGTATTTTACAAACCAAAACAAGAAATTACAAAAAGATTTTTAAAACAAACAGCATTCAGTTCTGAAAAGTCTGCAATGAAAAATATTAAAAATTGGAAAGAAACATTTGTTAATGGTCAAATTGTAAAATTAACTTTTAATGATAAAAACTTTAATGCCCCAATTATTAGTGAACTTACTAAAGAAGTAGGTGTAAAAGTTAGTATTATTCAAGGTAAAATTGATAAAACTAAAAATGGAAATATAGGAACTTTATATGCACAAATATTAGGTGATGAAAATAATATTAGTGCAATAATAGAAAAACTTTCTGAATTAGAAATAGCTGTGGAGGTATTGTAATGAATTTTTCAAAAGTAAATTGGGAAAAAATATGGGAGAAAACTGTTGAGACTTTAGTTATGACAGGAGAATCATTAATTGCAGTATTTGTTTTAGGAATAATTTTAGGACTTTTACTTTACTTAACATCATCAAGTAAAAATCCAATTGTGCAAATTTTTTATACTGTAGTAACTGCTATAGTAAATATATTTAGAGCAATTCCATTTATTATTTTAATTGTTTTATTAATTCCATTTACAAAGGCAGTTGTAGGAACTATGTTAGGTGTTCAAGCTGCAATTCCTGCATTAATTATTTCTGCTGCTCCTTTTTATGCTAGATTAGTAGAGATTGCACTTCGTGAAGTTGATAAAGGTGTTATTGAAGCTGCAAAAGCTATGGGAGCAAAAAATATAACTATAATTACAAAAGTTTTAATTCCAGAAAGTAAACCTGCACTTATTTCTGGTATAACAGTAACAGCAATAGCATTAGTTGGTTCAACTGCAATGGCAGGAGTTATTGGAGCAGGAGGTCTTGGAAATTTAGCATTTTTAGATGGATTCCAAAGAAGTAATAATCAAGTAACTTTTGTGGCGACTATAATAATTTTAATTATAGTATTTGCTGTTCAATATTTAGGGGATTTTGTAGTTAGAAGAGTAGATAAAAGATAATTTTAAAAATTTAAAGCACTCAAATTTTATTTTGAGTGCTTTTGTTTTTAAAAAATAAGTATAGAATTTAATTTTTTTGTCTTGAAAAAAATTTTTTTTACTATATAATATATATAATGCCAAAATTCAAATTTATTGTTTAATTTTATAGGGATTGATTTTAGTAAATCATTACCCTAAAAAAATTTTGCAAATTTTCATTTGATTATGGCAAAAATTAAATATTAGGAGAATAAAATGGAAAATAGAGAAAGATTACGTCCTATTCTTGATGTTCATGAGAAACCTAATGCTTTACTTTGGATAACGTTAAGTTTACAGCATCTATTTGCTATGTTTGGAGCAACTGTTTTAGTTCCAATTTTAACTGGTTTATCTGCAAGTGTTGCGTTGGCAACTTCTGGTATTGGAACATTGACGTATTTAATTATAACGAGAGGAAAAATTCCTGCATATTTGGGGTCTTCATTTGCATTTATTACACCAATAATCGTTTTATCTACAACACATAATGTTCAAACTGCAATGCTTGGGGCATTTTTAGCCAGTTTAGTTTATGGGGTTGTTGCTTTATTAATTTCTAGATTCGGAGT
Organism: uncultured Gemella sp.; assembly: GCA_945869755.1. GTDB lineage: Bacteria > Bacillota > Bacilli > Staphylococcales > Gemellaceae > Gemelliphila. The sequence goes on along the minus strand of CAMBPW010000031.1, from coordinate 5,547 downwards.
TAATTGGTTACTTAAATTATTACCACCTGTAGTTGTTGGTCCGATAATTGTAGTAATTGGATTAGGTTTAGCACCAACAGCAGTTGATATGGCAATGAATAAAACTGTCAACGGAGTAAAACAATATGATTTACAGTATTTTTTAGTTGCTCTTGCTACTCTTGCAGTAACTATAATTTGTTGTGTTGCATTTCAAGGTTTTGCTAAACAAATTCCAGTTTTACTTGGAATAGTTTTTGGATATATTATTGCGTGTTTTGCAGGTCTTGTTAATTTCCAAACTGTAATTGATGCACCTTGGTTTAAAATTCCAGATTTTACAATTCCATTTTTAACATATTCACCAGAATGGAATGTTGCAGCATTAGCTATGGTTCCAATAGCTATTGTAACAATTAATGAACATATTGGTCATCAAATGGTTCTTTCAGAAGTTGTCGGTAAAAATTTTATTAAAGATCCTGGATTAAATAGATCTTTATTAGCTGATGGAACTGCTATGATGTTTGCTTCATTATTAGGAGGTCCACCGAGTACAACTTATGGAGAAAATATTGGAGTTTTAGCAATAACAAGAATTTTTTCTGTTTTTGTATTAGCAGGTGCAGCAATTTTTGCTTTAGTGTTGAGTTTTATAGGGAAATTTGCAGCTTTAATTTCTACAATACCATCGCCAGTTATGGGAGGAGTTTCAATTTTACTATTTGGAATTATTGCTTCAAGTGGACTTAGAATGATGGTAGACGAAAAAGTAGATTTAAGTATAAATAGAAACTTAGTAATTTCATCTGTAATTATTGTTCTTGGAGTAGGTGGAGCAATGTTAAAATTTGAGAGTATTAATTTTGAATTACCAGCAATGGCGTTATCTGCTATTTCGGGAGTTTTACTTAATGCATTTTTACCAAGTGATAGGAAGTAACAATTTTAATTAATGAAATTTTAATGAAATATAATTAATTTTATTTTTTATATTTTAATAAGTTAAAAAGTTAATTGAAAAATTATAAAAAGTTTAAATAAATAAAAAGAGAAGAAATTTAATTTTCTTCTTCTTTTTTTGTATCTAATTTTTTTAAAAAGTCTTGATATGATTTTAAATTTTGTTCATTTTTATTATATAAATTAGGGGTATAAAATTTTTTATTTTTTATATTTGATGGTAAATATTGTTGAGAAACATAATTATATTTGTAATTATGTGGATATTTATAACCAATTCCATTTCCTAAATTTTTTGCACCTATATAGTGATTGTCGCTAATATGTTTTGGAATTTCAAATTTTGGAGTTTCTTTTATTTCTTTTAAAGCATTATCAATTGCAACAATTGCACTGTTTGATTTTTGTGATAGAGCTAATTGAATAACTATGTTTGCTAAAGGTATTCTAGCTTCAGGTAAGCCTATCATTTTTGCACTTTCTACTGCAGAATAAACAAAAGAACTGATATTAGGGTTTGCAAGACCAATATCCTCATAAGCAATTACTATTAATCTACGACATAATGTATCTAAATCTCCGCTATCAATTAATAGTGCTAAATAATAAAGAGAAGCGTCAACATCACTTCCACGTATTGATTTTTGTAGAGCACTTATCACATTATAAAAGTAATCACCATTTTTATCATAATTTTTAAAATTTCCTAATGATAAACTTTCAAATTTTTCTTTATTAATAATTTCATTTTCCTCAGTCAGTTTATATATAATATCTAACGTATTTATTGCAAAACGCAAATCTCCACTACAATTTTTTGATATTAGTTTTAAAACATCATCGTCAAATTTAATATTTTTTTCTGAAATATCACTTTTTATTACTTTTAATAAATAGTTATAAATTTCATTTTCTTCAATTTGATGTAATTCAAAAATTTTTAAACGTGAGCGTATTGCAGGAGCTATAGTATGATATGGATTTTGTGTTGTACATCCTATGACGTAAATATTATCAAATTCTATTTCTGGTAATAATATATCTTGCATTGGTTTTGTTAAACGATGAAATTCATCCAATAGTAGTATAACTTTTTTAAATCTTTTTGATTCTTCAATTATATCTGTTAAGTCTTTTTTTGAACAATTTACAGAGTTTAAAATTTTAAATTTATAATCTAGTTCAGTAGCTATTGCTGAAGCTATTGTAGTTTTACCAGTTCCTGGATTTCCAAATAGAATAAAAGAAAACATATTTTTTGTTTCGATTATTCTTGTTAATATTTTTCCATTACCTATTAAATGTGATTGACCAATAATATCGTTTATTTTTTTAGGTCGTAATTTATTTATTAATGATGATGACATAAATACTCCTTATAAATAAGTGAAAATATGTTGAAATTATGTTATAATAAAATGATATTATAAAGGAAAAGAAAAGTAAAGAAATAAAATGTTTATGAAGAAGTTAAATTTGAAATTTGTTTATCTAATACTTGATAATAATTTCTATTGAAGGAGATTTAAAATGATAAATAAGCTATCTTGGAAAATTGGTGGAGAACAAGGAGAAGGATTAGAAAGTACAGCTGAAATTTTTTCAACTGTAATTAATTCTTTAGGATACAATATGTATTCTACGAGAAATTTTGCTAGTAGAATAAAAGGCGGGCATAGCAACAGCAAAATTTGTATTAATGAAGTTAAAAAAAATTTTATAGAGTATAAAACTGATGTTTTGGTTGCGTTTGATCAGGCTACTTTAGAAAATTATTTAGATGAATTGCATGAAAAAAGTATTGTAATTGTAGATGAAAAAATAAAACCTATTATCCCGGAAAAAATACAGTGTAAAGTTGCAATATTTCCTATATCAGATTTAGCTAAAGAAATTTCAAGTCCAATAATTAAAAATGTAATAACTTTAGGAGTTTGTTCTAAACTATTAAATATTGAAATTGAATTATTTAGAACTATGATTGAAGCAAAATTCTCGGATAAAGGACAAGAAATTGTAGATAATAATATTAAAGCATTTGAAGTTGGAAGAGATTTGATGACTTCATATATGAAAGAAAATGGAATAACTGATGAATATTATTTAAAAAAATTAAATAAAACTGAAAAAAATAATATGTGGTTAATAGGGAATCATGCTGCTGCTATTGGAGCAATTGCAGGAGGATGTAGATTATACGCAGGATATCCGATTACTCCAGCAACTGAAGTTATGGAGTATATGTTTGAAAATTTACATAGAGTTGGTGGGGCATATATTCAAACAGAAGATGAATTAGCTGCATTAGGAGTAGTAATTGGTGGAAATTATGCTGGAGTAAGATCAATGACCGCAACTTCTGGACCAGGTATGGCACTTATGACAGAATTTTTAGGTTTAGCAACTATTAGTGAACAGCCAGCAGTTATTTACGATGCTCAGCGTGGAGGGCCAGCGACAGGGCTTCCTACAAAAATAGAACAATCAGATATTACTCATTCAGTTTATGGAGGAGCAGGTGATGCATCGAGAGTAGTTTTAGCTGCTACGAGTGTTGAAGATAGTTTTTATATTATAATTGATGCATTTAATATTTCAGAAGAATATCAAACTCCGGTTATTGTTTTATCTGACTTACAATTATCAATGAATAAAGAAACTGTTAAAGAATTTGATTATTCAAAAATAAAAATAAATCGTGGTAAATTATTAACTGATGAACAACTTGAAGAATTAGAGCATACAGTTTACTTTAAAAGATATGGTTTAGAAGAATTAGTTTCTAATAGAGCAATTCCTGGTCAAGTTAAAGGGATACACAATGCTAATAGTTCTGAACATTCTGAGTATGGACTGCCATCTGAAAATGTAAATATAAGAAAATTACAAACAGAAAAACGTATGAATAAAATAGCATCGGCATTTATAGAAGAACCATTTGTTTACAAAAACTTTTCTGAAGAAAAAGATATTTTACTTATAGGCATAAATTCTGTTTGTGGAACTATTGATAGAGTTGCAGAAGAATTATTAGAAAAAAATATTAATATAAATACTTTACATATTAGACAAATATTTCCTGTAAGTAAAGATATTGAAAGTATAATTAATTGTTATAAAAAAGTTTACGTAGTGGAACATAATCATAATAAACAATTAAAATTAGTATTAGAAAGTAACTTAAATTTGAATAAAAATTTATTTAGCATTTTGAAATATAATGGAGATATTTTTTATGTTAAAGAAATTATAGATGAAATTGAGAAAGGAGAGTTTTAAATGGTTTCTTTAAAAGATTATAGAAATGATGTTAAACCAGATTGGTGTGCAGGATGTGGAGATTTTTCTGTTTTAGCAGCAATTAATAAAGCTGCAGTAGAATTAGAAATCAAACCAGAAAATTTAGTAATTTCAGCGGGAATAGGATGTTCTGGGAAAATTAGTGGATATACTAGAGCTTTTGGAGTTCAAGGTTTACATGGAAGATCATTACCTGTTGCTCAAGGAATAAAACTTGCTAATCAAGATTTAACTGTTGTTGCTATGGGTGGCGATGGAGATGGTTATGCAATTGGAATTGGACACGCAATTCATGCAATGAGAAGAAATGTAAATATGACATATGTAGTTATGGATAATCAACTTTATGCCTTAACAAAAGCACAAGCATCTCCTAGATCTGATAATGGATTTGTTACGACTACAAGTTTAGATGGAGCAAAAGATGAACCATTATCTCCAATGAATTTAGCGTTATCTTCAAATATTTCATTTTTAGCACAAGCATTTACTGGAAATATGAAGCAATTAGTTGAAATTTTAAAAGAGGCAATAGAGCATAAAGGATTTTCATTAGTAAATGTTTTTAGTCCTTGTCATACTTATAATTATCAAAATACACCTAAATGGTTTAAAGAAAATTTAATTAATTTAGATGATTTAGAAAATTATGATTGTAATGATAAATTTTCTGCTTACAAAATATTAGATCAATATAAAAATTTAGTTACGGGTGTAATATATAGAGATGAAAATAAAATAATTTTTGAAGATACTTTAAAAGGATACAATAAAAGTGAACCTTTATCTAAAGCAGATTTAACAATAAATGAAAAACTACTTGATGAGTTTTGTGATAGGTTTAGATAATATGGATAAAAATTTAAAAAATAATATTGATGACTTGAATGAATTAATTTATGATGAGCTTCAAATAAAAAAATTTAATGAAATTATAAAAAAATTAAGTTTAAATACATTTGTAGTTGATAGAATAAAGAAACTAAAAGAATTACAAAAAAGAAGTGTTTTTTTTGAAGCTATAAATAAAGAAAAATTTATAAAAGAAAATGAACAAGATATTTTAAAAGTAAAAGAAGAATTATTAAAAATACCAATATATGAGCAATATGTAGAACAGCAATCGTATATTGATACTGAAATTTATAATATTATTGGATATTTGAATGATAAAATTTTAGAACAACTTGAAAAAGATAAGAAAGAGGTAACAATAAATGGGTAAATTTAAAAAAATTGTACTTGTTGCTACATTAGGATTATGCACATATAAAGTTTATAAAGAAGTTACAGCACTAAAAAAAG
>CAMBPW010000030.1 GCA_945869755.1 uncultured Gemella sp. | reverse complement strand
CAGTTAAGTTTTTTACTTTTTTTACTGTATAAATATCTACTATAATTTTGTTCATATTATTTTCCACCAAATATTATTTTGTTAATTAATTTAATATCTTGATTTGATAGCAAGACATTTACATTTATTACATTCTTAATATTATCATCAAGTTTTACAGTAGATATTATGTAAGCTATTTTTGTAATATTAAATTTTTTTAATTCTCTAGTAGATATCACATCTACTATATTTAATTTTGGAAATATAGTTTCTATTCTTCTTTTTAAAAATTGAGATGTCCCAAATCCACTATGACAAACTAAAAGCACGTTAGTATGCTCTATATTTTCTTCTAAAATAGATTGTACATACACTGTCAAATAAGCTACTTCATCATCTGATATTTTCATATCAAATGTTTTTTCTGCAATTTCTTTTACTGTTAAAAATATTTCCTTATAATCTTCTTTTATTTTTTGTGTCAATGGATTTTTTATTTCAATATTGTATTTCAACCTTTTTATTAATGCTCTAATGTGTAATTTGAAAACATATTGAATATGCTTATTTTTAGATACGTTCACCAAGTTGCTTTTATTTATACTTTCTAAAAAATTAATAGCTATTTCTTCTATATTTTTTTCAACAGCAATGCTATTATCATAATTTATAGTTCCTACTCCCGTACTTACTAAATATTGATAAATATAATAAATTTCATTTTCAGGAAATGTTATAGAAAATTCTTTCTCTAGTTCATCGGCAATGTTTTTCGCTTCTACATAATAAGTTTTATCAGTAGCAATTTTTTGCTTTTCTAAATCTACATAATTTCCAGTTTGTATTCTTTCTAATGCTATAAGAATATGAACTACTAAATTTGTATAGTATAAATCTCCAATAGTGTATGGTAATTTCTTTTCATATTTAGAAACTATTTTTTCTATTAAACTTAGCTTTTCTAAATCAAATCTTCTTCCTAATTCTTTTACTGTGTCGCTATTAATTCTATCTGAATAGTAATCAATTAAATTATCATCAGCTGAAATAAATGAATAATTTTCTACAAGTTGTACTATTTTAGCTCTTATATCTTGCTCATCTCCAACAATTTTTGTACCTTGTCTACTTTTTACAATTTTTAACATATTACCTAGTAGTTTCTCACTTATATAGTTCAAATCATTTACTATACTTGATTTACCTACATAATATTTTTCAGATAGACTTTCTATTGTAATATACTTATTAGAATTTTTTAGAAGTTTAAATAATATTTTTATTCTTCTTTCTTCTATGGAATATTTGTATACTTTATTTATTTGTAATGTATCTAATGATATTTTAGAAACATTTAATTTTATTCCTTTACTTTGCTTTCTTTCAAAACACAAATAAGGTCTTTCTTTTGAAAGTTTTTCTATATTTCTATAAATTGTTTTTGTAGATATTTTTAACTTTTGTGCAATAATATGCACAGGTAAATAATCATTAGCTTCAGTCAACATTTTTATTAATTCTAATTCTCTATTGTTTAACTCTGCCATTATTTTTACCTCCCTTTTATTTAAATTATAGTGCGTTTTCATAACAAATAAAATACCAATTAATGTCCACATATATATAGACATTATATGCTGTATGTATATTTTTTTTTGATTGTTATATTAAATTTACTACTATTATAACAACTTTTAAGCACCTGTATTATAAAATTTATCAAAAAATAAAAATAAATATATTGCTATAAATAATGAAAAAAGGATTGCTTTTAATAGCAATCCGTTTTTTAATAAATATTAAATTGTATATTTTTGTATAAATTGATTTTTAATTTTATTATTTATTTTGTGCAATTAATTATCTATCTAAATTTTATTATTATTTTTTAAATATATTTCTACATCTTTTAAACTTTTTGCTATAAAAGTAGTCATTTTTTTCGTTTCTTCATCTGGTTGAATAGAATCTGGAACCATTATTACTTTCATTCCAGCTAAAAAGCCTGCTTTTACTCCAAATTTTGAATCTTCAAGCACTAAACAATTTTCTGGCTTTACTCCTAACCTTTCTGCAGCTAACAAAAATACATCAGGTGCAGGTTTACCGTTTTTAACTTCTTCTCCACTCGCTATTACATCTATATATTTTAAAACATTTGTTTTTTCTAAATTATTATTTATATGATACAAGTCAGAAGATGATGCTACTGCAATTTTATAATTGTTATTTTTTAAATATATTAATAATTCTTCTAAATAGAACATTTTATCTGGACCTGTAGTATAAAGAATATTTTCAAGATATTCATATTGGTCATCTACTATTTTTTTACCGTCTACTTCATTATTTTTTTCTAAAAAATATTTTTCGTAAAATTCATAAATTGCTTCTCTTTTAAAACCTAAAACTAAAAATGTTTCTTCTTCAGTCATTTTATAATTTTGTTTTTTACCAGCTTCTATAAATCCTTTAGTTGATAAACTTTCAGTATCAAACATAAGACCATCCATATCAAAAAGTACCGCTTTTATCATTATAATTTTCTCCTTAATATTTTTTACTATTATAACATTACAATTTTTGATATACAACTTATGATATAATTAAATAAATTAATTATTGTACTTTTTATTACAATTTTTGCCACAATGCTTTTAATTTATTAATATTTATTATATAATCTTTAAGTATGTAAATTTGAAATATAATATAAGGAGTTTTAAATGATTTTTACTGAAATAAGTCGTGAAGAGTTACAAAAATATCAAGATGAAAATGACTGTAGATATTTTTTCTCTCAAAGTGCTGAATACAAAAAACTTTCAGAGCACAATGAATTAAAATCTGTTATTTTGGCAGTAAAAGAAGATAATAAAATACTAGCATATGGAATATTTTTATATTTCCAATACAAAAAGTTTTTCTATAAAGTTACTTCTCAACACGGTCCTATTATGGATTACAATAATGAAATCTTGTCTGAATTTTACTTTTCAGAGTTGAAAAAATATTTTAAAAAAGATTTTAGAGTATTAGCAGTTAGGGTTAGTCCATTTATTAATGAAAAATTATTTGATGATATTAAAGAAATTGGTGAAAATAGTATAGCCGGTAATGTGCATAAAAAATTAAAAAATATTGGATTTAATAATATGAATGAAGATTTATTTACAAATCCTACTTTATCTGCACGTTGTGTATTTTCTAAAGAACTTACTGATATTACAGAAGACAATTTACTAAAAAACATTTCACAAATAGCTCGTTACACAATAAATAGAACTATTAAAGAAGGTGTTTTAGTTAGAGAATTAGATATTTTTAACGAAGAAGACGCAAAAATTTTTGACTATATAAATAGAGATACAGAAAAAAGAATAGATTTTTATATACGAGATAATAACTATTTTAAAAATTTAAAAACTGTTCTTGGCGATAAAATGAAACTAATGTTAGCTTATATAGATTGTAATTTATTTATAGAAAACACAAATAAAACTATTGATAATTTAATTGCAGAAAAAATTGATTTAACAAAAAAACTAAACTCAGGAAAAGTAAATCAGAAAAAAACTATAAATAAACTAAATGAAATCGAAGAAAATATTACTATTTGGAAAAATAAAATTGATAAAATTACTAAACTACGAGAAGAAGAGGGCAATATAATAAATCTATCTTGTGCAAGCTTCTTTAGTTCTGGTCAAGATTATATTTATTTTACGAGTGCTAATATGCAAAAATTCAGCAATTTTGAAGGACCTTATGCAATAACTTACAAAATGATGAATTATGCAATTAAAAATAATTTTAAATATTATAACTTTTTCGGAACATCTAGTAACTTTACAGAAGAAGCTACGGATTATAGAGTATTGCAATTCAAAAGAAATTTTAACGGAAATGTCGAATGGTTTATGGACAATTATGAATTGCGTAACAACATCGGAAAATTTTGGAAAATTTAAAAAATACACGTTTGAATTATCAAACGTGTATTTTTTACTAAAATCATATTTCCCTTCTCATAAAGATGTAGTTATTTTCTATAACTTCTGAATTATTAAAATTTAGCTTACTCCAAAATTTATGTGCTTCTCTATTTTCAATATATACAGGAACAGAAACTAATTTTGCATTATAATTACATTTTAAATAGTCTATTATTATGTTTACAGCTTCTTTGCCATATCCTTTATTTCTATAATTGTCATCTATTAAAAAATTTATTATTTGATAACTATTTTCTCCAACGTAAATAGACACAAAACCAATTATAGTATCTTCTAAATATATAGCTCTCAAAATATAACTATTATAATAAATATATGCTTCTGCAAATGAGTAAACTACTTCATCTACATAATCTTCATTTTCTACATTAACTTTTAAATTAAGGCATTCGTTAAAATTTTCTTCTGTAATTTCTTTTAAATAAATCATGCTTCCTCACTTTATAATTAATAATTACTTATTAAATTATATTTTTTTATAATTTGTTGCAAATGTTTTGGAGTTAAATTTTTAATATCAATAGTTTCATCTGTCATTATATTAAAAAATTTTCTTAAACTACAGTAACCTTTTTTGGCAACAATTATATGATCTAAGACGTCAATACCTAATGTTTCTCCACATTCCATTAATTTTTTAGTATTTTGAATATCTTCTAATGATGGCTCTGCTTCACCAGACGGATGATTATGTACACATATTATGCTAGCAGCGCTGTTTTTTATTGCATTTTTAAAAACTTCTCGTGGATGTACTACTGCCATACTTAATGTACCTTTAAAAATTTCTCGTTCATCAATAATTTTTCCTTTAGTATTTATATCTAAAACTATGAACAATTCTTGTTTTAAATCTTGCAACTTATAACGTAAATAATTGGCTACTACTTCTGGAGAATTACAAACAATTTTGCTATCAATATTTTCAGTAAAAATCCTTTTAGCAAGTTCTAAACTAGCTAATATATCAATAGCTTTTACTTCTCCAACTCCGTTATGTTTTATTAATTCATTAAAAGTTACATTTCTTAAATTGTTAATTCCACCACTATCTTTTAAAATTTTATCAGCTAAAGAAATAACATTCATTTTTTTAGTTCCTGTTCTCAATATAATAGCTAACAACTCTTTATCTGTAAGATTTTCCGCCCCAAATTTACGTAATTTTTCACGTGGTCTATCTACAATATCTAATTCTTTAATTTTAATACTTTCTACCATATAAACAACAACTCCCTATTTACTAATATTGTAATATATGCTAAACAAATGTAAGGTGCCAATGCAATTTTTGATTTTTTATTTACCTTTTTAGTAATTAACAAGTAAATTGCAAAAAAACCAGCATAAATAAATGTGTAAATAAACAAATATAAGCCACTAAATACATTTGTCGTTAAAAATAATATTGACAAAAGTTTTATATCTCCATAACCTATACTTTTCTGTAACAAAAAATATAAAATATGAAGTACGATAGTTAAAATTAAAAACGAAGCAATATACTCTACATCAAAATAAAATATTAATTTTATAATTACAAAAAAAGATAAAATCAACTGCAATTTACTATTTATCTCAAAAGTTTTTATATCTTCTATAGCTATAAAAATTAAAATTAAAACCACAAAATAATCTAAAATATTTAAAAATAAAACTTTATTAATTGTCGCCAAATAAACAACAGCAACAATAAATGCAAAAATTTCATATAAAAAAACTTCTAAACTAATTTTATTTTTACAATATCTACACTTACCCGCTAAAAATAAATAGCTAAAAACTGGAATTAAATCAAAAAAATTTAATTTTTCTTTACAAACATCACATTTACTCCGCCTATAAAAAAATTGTTTATTAATATTACTATCGACAATACATTTAACAAAACTCGAAAATAACAAAAACAAAATGAAATTAAAATAAATTATCATACTACTACCCCAGTATAAAAATAACTTTCATTAATATTTTATTATTATAAATTTTATTCGTCAATATAAATATAAAAATAAAAAAGAGCTAACATAACTTAACTCGATTAGCTAGCTCTTATTCTAACTTCAACCTATTATGTCAACCCTTTTGTATTACCTTTTATAATTAATCGTAAACCTATATAAAAATAAATTATACACGTTAAAAATAAAATTCCTAAAGTAAATATTAGTAAAACTATAGAATATACTAACAAGAAGAATGCAAAAATATACACTCCATTACTTTTAATTTGCAAGAAAACTATTAAAATAAACAAAATAACAAAAACTGCTACATATAAATATGATAATTTACCCATAACTTCAAAAATATAATTCATATCTTTAGTAGATACATTGGCACTATCCATAGTTAGCAAAGTTTGTTCTCTTATTTTATTTACTAATTTCGATCTTAAATAATCTGTATCTGCATAATATTTAAAAGTTTTTATCCAAAACACAATAAATACTATATAAACAAAAAATATAACATTTGCAAAAAGTAATAAAAATTTTTCTAATTTATCTAATTTCATATTATTTTATTTCTTCACCTTGACAATCTTTACAAGTTCCATAAATAGCAATAGTATTATCTTGAACTTCAAAATTATATTCTTGATTTAAGTATTTAATTAGTTTATTAAATATTTCGTTAGAAACTGTAGAAATATTATGACATTTTGTACATATTAAATGATGATGCATTCCTATAGTCATTTTTTGACGCAAATGATATTTAGCAATACCATTTCCAAAAGTTATTTTTTCTAAAATTTTTAAATCATAAAAAATATCTAAAGTTCTATAAACTGTTGCTAACCCTATGTCCGGACTAATTTCTTTTAAAATAAAATATAATTCTTCTGCACTTAAATGTTCTTCTTTTCTGTCTACTAAAACTTTTACTATAGTTTCTCTTTGAGGTGTTAATTTATATGGAGATTTTTGTAATGTCGTAATTATTTCATTATAAACTGTCATTAAAATTGTATCCTCTTTTTATTTCTCAGCCATTCTAATGCAATAATAGTTTTGCTATCAGTTATCTCATTAGAATCTAACATTTTGAAAATATTTTCTAATTTTATTTTTTTTAAATTTAAAAACTCATCTTCATCTAGTGATAAATTGCCCCTTTTGTCTTCAGTCAAATTATCTACAAAATATATTGTTATTAATTCAGAACTATAACCAATAGCTACGTGTGTTGCATATATTTTAGTTAATTCTTCTTCAGAAACTTCATACCCTGTTTCTTCTTTTAATTCTCTTACAGCACAAAAAATAGGATCTTCTCCTAAATCTAATTTTCCAGCAGGAATTTCTAACGTAACAAGTTCTGCCGCTTTTCTATATTGTTCTACAATTAAAACTTCATTTTTATCAGTCAAAGCTAAAACTGCAACTGCTCCGTTATGACGTAGAATCTCTCTTTTTGATAAACTACCGTCTGGCAATTCAACATCGTGTAATTCTACATTCAAAATTTTTCCATTATAAACCGTTTCTTTTTTTAAAGTTTTTTCTTCTAAATTAATCATAATATTTCCCACCTTATAAACTATGTTCATCTAAATCTTGAACAATTTCTATATTATCTAATAAAATATTGTCTTTTATATTTTTAATTTCATAACTGTCATACCTAGAACTAATATGAGTTAAATATATTTTATCAAATTGTACTTGATTTGAAAAATTATAAATATCAGAAATATTCAAATGTTTATGTTTTTTCGCTAAATGTAATTCTTCTTCTTTTAAATATGTACATTCTGTAATTAAAATATTCGTTCCTTGTAAAATATTATTTAATTCTTCAAAGTACACCGTATCATTTATGACAGTTATAGTTTTACCTAAAATGTCTTCTTCTAAAAAATCAGCTGAATTATATGTCTTATTTTCAAAAACAAAAGTATCTTGTTCTTTTATTGTTCTATATAGTGGACTTGGCATAATTCCTAATTCACATAACTTATCTACTTTCAAAGCTCCCTTTTTAGAATTAAATTTTATTTTAAATCCATAACTTTCTATCGTATGTTCTAGCGAAAAAACTTCTACACATACTTTGTCATTTTCAAAAATTATTTTATCATTTTCAAATTCAACATAATTAACATTATACCCTAATACAGATTTTGTAATATTAATATTAAATTCTACAAATTCTTTAATTCCTTTCGGCCCGAAAATTGTTAGGGGCAATTCTTCTTTATTAAGTAAAAAACTTCGTGATGACAAAAATCCTATAAGCCCTAAAATGTGATCTCCGTGCAAATGACTAATAAATATTTTATTAATTTTTGACGGTTTTATTGCAGTATTCATAATTTGATGTTGTGTAGCTTCTCCACAATCAAACATCCAACATTCTTTTAAATCTTGCATAAAGTTGAAAACTAAACTTTGTGTATTACGAAGTTTAGATGGCAACCCAGCACCCGTTCCTAAAAATTGTACTTTCATTTTAAAGTTTTATAGCTATTACTTGTGCATCTTCTAAACAAGTAATTACGTGCATAGTATTTTTAGGTATTTCTACAATTTCAAATTCTTTTACAATTTCAGTATTATCTTCTGTAGCTACTGTAATTTTTCCACTAATATTTAATAATAAAATATCTCTGTCATTACTATAGTCGTCAGTCTGATTTCCAGTTTTTAAGTTCAAATGTACTACTTGGTACTTTGAATTATCTAATACAATTCCACCTAATAAAATATTTTTATCTAATGTTGTTTTTTTCATCGTTATCTACCCTTTCTTTTATATAATCCGTCTTCTTCAATAGTTATTTTTTTATTTTTAAATAATCTTCCTACAGCTTTTTTAAAACTACCTTTACTCATACCAAATACTGCTTTTATTTCTTCTGGATTGCTCTTATCTGTAAAATCACAATATCCGTTGTTATTTTCAATATAGTCTAATATAGTCTGACAGTCATCGTCAATTCTTTCGTGCGATCTTGGTAAAAATGAACCATTAAGTTCTCCATTATCTTTTACACCAATAATTCTAACAGAAACTTCTTCTCCAAGACGTGGTTCTTTTATACGCTCAGATTCGTGAACAAAAATTTTATAACCATCTTTTGATAATAAAAATGTTCCTACTTTCATAAGTCTGTAAGGATGAGCTACTATTTCTTTGTTAAACAAATCTTTTTGTGCTTTAGTATATAATTCTTTAATTATAGTTTCATTAGCTAATCTCGCAAAAAGTTGCCCCGAATAATCTCTACGTAAAGTTATAAAAAGTTCATCTCCCTCTTTAGGCCAAACAGATTTTAATTTCGGTAAATCTTCTGCAACTAAAACTATTTCTCTTGAAAATCCAATATCTAACCCTACACCTTCTTCACTAACTTTTACAACTTTACTAAATCCATAATTCCCGAAAACAACTTCTGGAATAGTTGGCGTCGCAAATAATTTTCCGCTTCTTGACGGATAAATAAACATTGAATATTCTTCACCAATTTCATAGTCATCTAAACTTGTAACATCTGATTCGTTACAATTAACTTCTTTTCCGTCTTCTGTTTCAAAAACTAAAGAAGAATTTTTCTTTTCAATTAGCTTAATAAAATGAACTTCTCCAGTTATAAATTTTTTCTCTTTTTCCATTGTTCCTCACTTCTAATTTAAAATTATAATTATATAAATAAAAAGGTTGATACTAAAATCAACCTTGAAATTATCTTTTAGTTAATATCAGTATTTTATAGTAATATAATTATTTAACTATTTAATACCCATATTTTTTATTTCTTTCAATTGTTTAACCCTAACTGACTTCGGAAGAAATCTTCTTATTTCATCCTCATTATAACCTACTTGCAATCTTTTATTATCTACTATTATAGGTCTTCTCAACATACCAGGATTCTCTTGAATGACCTTGTATAACTCTTGTAATGACATTGTATCAATATCAATATTTAATTTCTGAAATGTTTTTGATCTAAACGAAATAATATCCTCTGTTCCTTCTTCTGTAATGGATAATATATTTCTTATCTCTTCTAGTGTTAGTGGGTCAGAAAAAATATTTCTCTCTTCAAATTCTATATTATTTTCTACAAGCCAAGCTTTTGCTTTTCTACAAGAAGTACAACTAGGCGATGTAAATAATGTAACTACCACCGTGCTCACACTCCTCTATAAAAATAACTTATATTTTTACATTTATCTATACTATCTCATTATACTATACTAAGTAAACTTTTTCAATATTATTATAATTTTTTTTTAGTTTTGAAATTAAATATTTTTTATATAATTATACAAATTAATTTTATTTATAAAAATTATATTTATAAATAAAATTAAAATATTAACGGATTGTAGTACATTTAATTAAAATAATATTAAAAAATCATTATTAAATTATTATTAAACTATAATATTCTATAAAATATTAAAATATTTCTTTACCTTGATTTATTATTCTTCTTCTAATTTTATCAATTTCGTATTTTAAAGACGCCCCTTCGCCCCACTTTAACATAAAATTTTTGTAGTTAATTTCTAAAAATAATTTTTGACCGTCTTCTAATATTAAATTTACATTTTTACTTTTTTTATCTACAAAAATTGTGTGCGGATTTAGAGAAACATAATTCATGTTAAGCCAAAAACTACTGTCATTATCATTGCTAGTCGTTCCAAAAGGCAACCATATACTACCAAAATCATCATTAACTAATATAGGTATTTTTTTGTCGCATAATATTATTTTTTTTGTTTTTTTACTACAAGCTAAATAATCGTCATTATTATATAGTTCACAAATTATATTTATTATTTTTGATGGTTTTGCGTCTACTAAAATTTCTTTTTCGTCTTTACAGTACAATTTTGATATTAACGCCCCGTAATTATCGTAATAACAATTTATTGCCATTATTTCATATTTTTTTATTAATGAAACTATATCGT
>CAMBPW010000029.1 GCA_945869755.1 uncultured Gemella sp. | reverse complement strand
TCTTATAAAATGTGGCAAAGTGGTTGTGTACCTACTTCACTTTCAATGATTATTTCTACATTAGGTGATAAAAATGCTACACCTGAAAAAATAGCGGATTATTTATATAATAACACTCAATATTTTAACAAATTAGAGATAGGTACGAAGAGCAAGGGTGTTGAAGTAGTTCTAAATAATTATGGATTGAATTATAATAAAATTACTAGTCTGGAACAACTGAAATCAGAATTAAAATCAGGTAAATTGGTATATGCTGCTGTTACTTTTCCTTTTACGGGTGTTGGAGCTACTCATGCTATAGTTATAAGTGGCATAGATAATAATAACCAAGTTAAGGTTTATAATCCTTATAGTCCATATGGAGTTAGAAAGTATGATGTTTCTACAATATGGAATAGTAGGAGTGATTATTACGGAGATTTAATAGGCGGAACACCTATTATATCTGTATATTAATGAGAAAAGAAACTTAAAAGTATACGGAATTTAAAAAAGATAAAAAGTTATTATTAATGTTATCAGCAATAATTGTCTTAGCAATATTGGTATAAGCAAATATAAGCTAGGAGTTTATTAATAAAAAATATCTAATGTTTGAGTAAATTCAGGATACTCATTTAGAAAGAAATAGTGAAAAATTATCCTTAGCGGAAAATATGTATAAGGAAAATTTGGGATCAAAGAAGTACGCATCCTGATAATACTTCACTAGGAAGTGCTTTTATAGCGATAAATAAATAAAAAAATCTGAGAATTATAATTCTCAGATTTTTTTATTTATTTAGAACATTCACAGTTTTTTGCGTGCTCTAATCTTGCATTTACTACTTCCCAATTAATTATACGGAAAAATTCTTTAATATAATCTGGGCGACGGTTTTGATAATTTAAGTAATATGCGTGTTCCCAAACATCTAATCCTAGTAATGGGCGTTTTCCTTCCATTAGAGGAGTATCTTGATTAGGAGTAGAAGTAACTTCTAATTTTCCTTCTTTAGTAATTACTAACCAAGCCCATCCACTACCAAATCTTGTTGTAGCAGCTGTTGTGAATAGTTCTACAAATTTTTCGTAGCTTCCGAATTCTGTTTCTATTAATTCTTTTATTTCTCCTGATAATTCTGATGTATCTGGAGCAGTTAATGTTTTCCAAAATAATGAGTGATTTACATGACCTCCACCGTTGTTTATAACTGCTTGTTTAATATCAGCAGGCATTTGGTCAATATTTCTCATTAATTGCCCAGGACATTTGAATTCTAGTTCTGGGTATTTTTCTAATGCGCTGTTTAAGTTATTTACATAAGCTGCATGATGTTTTGAATGATGAATTTCCATAGTTTTTGCATCAATTACAGGTTCTAGGAAATCATACGAGTAAGGTAAAGTAGGTAATTCAAATTTCATTTTATATCTCCTTAAATTATAAATTGTTTATATTACTATTATAGATAAAATTTGCTAAATAAACAAAAAATTTGACTTGGTATGTTTTTAATGGATATTAATGTCATTTTTTTATATAATTATATAGACAATATTTTTAATAACATTATTAGGAGTTTATTGTGAAGATATTAATACCTCCTGCAAAAGAGTTGAATGTTAATGCAGAAAAATTTTTATTTGAAAAGTTGAGTAATAATACTTTAAAGATTTTAGGTGAATTATTAAAATTAGACGTTGCTACTTTTGCTAAAATTTATAAAATTAAAGAAGAAAGTGCGATTTTAGAAAAAGAAAGGTTTGAAAATATTTTTCAAAAAACTGCTTTTTCTTACGATGCTTTACATTTGTTTAATGGTCTTATGTATCGTAATATAAGGAGAGATGTTATTTTTGAAAAAGAAAAAGCGTATTTGAAAGCTAATGTTTTTATTACATCTTCATTTTATGGTATTATAAATGTATATGAAAAAATTTCTGCACATAGATTGGATTTTTTACAAAATTTTAAAGTAGACAATAATAGTCTTAAAATTTTTTGGCAAAGTAGTTATGATAGTTTTGTTGAAAATGAGGATATTGTTATTTCTTTACTTTCTAGTGAATTTGAAGAAGTTTTTTCTAAAAAATATCGTGATAAGTTTTTTAAAATTGTTTTTATGGAAGAGAAGTTAGGAGAATTTAAAATTCATTCTACGATTTCTAAAAAGGCTCGTGGTAAATTTTTGACTGCAATGTTTGAAAATAATGTTACTAGAGTTGAAGATATAAAAAAATTAAATTTTGATAATTTTTCTTTTTATGAAGAGTTATCTAGTGAAAATAAATTAGTTTTTGTAAAGAAGCAAAAATAAGGAGAATAAAATGTTTGGTAAGCCAAAAACTGAAATAAATACTAGTAAATTATATTATGGGTTTCCTGTTATATTTCTAGGTTATAAAGATGATAAGTTTAAATATAATGCAACTACAACTAGTTCGTCTTATTCTTTAGGTAATACTATTAATGTAGGTATTGTTTCTGATAGTTGTGCAGCGAAGTATATAAAAAAATATAAACAGTTTTCTGTAAATGTTCCTTGTGAAAATTTAATGTCAGAAATTGAAATTTGTGGTTTCTTTAGTGGGCATAATAAATTACAACAAGCTGATTTACCTTATACTTTAGGTAAATATGCAGATGTTCCTCTTATTGATGAATGTTTTTTAAATTTAGAATGTGTTGTAACTAATTTTTATGAAGATAATGGATATTTACACATTATTGGAGAAGTTAAGCGTCGTGTTATTTTTGAAGATTTAGTAGCTAGTGATGGGAAGTTGTTTTTGAGTGATGAAATTCAAACTGTACATTTCACAGGGTGCTCGTCAAAGAGAATTTATCGTTATTTAGATAAGGATAATAGTAGTGATTTAGGTAGCTTTGTAGAAGGTGAAGTTAGTAATTGTGGATAGTTAATTATGGAAAGTAAAATTGAAAAATTACAAAAAATTATTGATAGTAGTAACAATATTGTATTTTTTGGAGGGGCTGGAGTATCTACAGAGTCTAATATTCCTGATTTTCGTAGTGCTGATGGAATTTTTAATATTAAGTTAAATAGAAAATTTACTCCTGAAGAGTTAGTTTCTCATACTATGTATAAAAAATATCCGGAAGATTTTTATAATTTTTATCGTGAAAAACTTATATATAAAGATGCAAAACCTAATTATGCACATAAATTTCTTGCGAAACTTGAGCAATTAGGTAAATTAAAGGCTGTAATAACTCAAAATATTGATACTTTGCATGAAGATGTGGGAAGTAAAAATGTTATTAAATTACACGGAAGTGTAGATAGTAATAGTTGTATTTGTTGTAACAAAAAATATAATTTAATGGAGTTTTTATCTTTAACACGTCCCATCCCGAAATGTTCAGAGTGTAATAGTGTAGTTAAGCCTGACGTTACTTTGTATGAAGAACAACTTTTTGATAATGTGTTTGAAAGTGCTGAATATTTTATTAGTGAGGCCGATACTTTAATTGTAGGAGGTACGTCGTTAATAGTTTATCCTGCAGCGAATTTAGTTCATTATTTTAAAGGTAAAAATTTAGTTTTAATAAATAAAGCTATGACTTCTTACGATAGTTTTGCGACTTTAGTAATTAATGATAAAATAGGAGAAGTTTTTAAAAAAATTATAATTTAATAAATAAAAATACAGTAGTTTAACATATTCCTAAAAGTCGGAGTGTATTAAACTACTGATTTTTTATTTGAATATTTTTCTAATTACTAATATTAATATTAGTAATATAGTTATTAATGTACCAACTACTATGTAAATAAAATTTTGAGTACTTTTTATTCCTAAAATGTCTTTTATTGTATATAGTTCTGCTTTAGAAATTAGTTTACTTATTTTTGATGTTTCAATGCTTACAGATATGCTGTCATGAGTTTCGTTAATAGTTTCGTTAGTTGTTAATAATATTAATCTATTATTTTCTATTTTGAATTTTGGTTCTTCTCCCTTTTTAACTACAGCAACGAAATCTTCATCTAATTGTATGTTTATATTGTTTATTGTATGGCTTCCTTTTTTTAGAACAACACGTTTTTCGTAATCATCAAAGTTTTTTAAGAAAAGTGAGTTTATAAATGGATGACGATATTTTTCTCCTTGCTGATCGCTCCAATCTCCGACCCCCATTTCTATAACGATTAAACGTAAATCGTTTTGAATAGCTGTTGCTACGATATTAAATCCAGCAGTAGGGCTTGAGCCTGTTTTTAATCCATCTACGCCTTCTAATTCGTATATTTGACCTGCTAGTGAGTGGTTATAACTTTTGAACGTTTCTTCGTATGGTGTTCCAATCATAGTAGTAATTTTATTATCTTTTGTATAATTTAACACTTCTGGGTATTTTTTTAAGAAATTATATGTTAATATACTCAAATCTCTAACTGTAGTTATGTTAGTTGCGGAGTTATCGTATTTACTAAGGCTATAATATCCATCAAATGCAACAGCAACCGCTCCTGTTGCATTATTGAATTTAGTGTTTGTCATTCCTAATTTTTTAGCTGTTATGTTAATTTCATCAACGAATTTATCTGTATCTCCGTTTGATAAATGATTTGCTAACATAACTGTTGCCACATTAGATGACGGCACTAAAGCTAATTTTATTAATTCTTCAACTGGGTATGCAACACCTGCTACTATATTATTATTGCTAAGTGCGTGTATTTTTGAAATTGCTTCATCTGAGTTCGTAGCTATAATTTCTGTTTGTAAAGTTAACTCTCCCCGTGCAATAGCTTCATAAACTAAGTATAATGTAAATAATTTTGATGTACTTGCAGGGTCTGCTTTTAAATCAGGATTTTGTGCCCACAAAATTTGTCCGCTATGTGCGTCTACAACTATAGAAGTTTTTGGGGCGTTGTTAGGATTTATGTCATAACCGTAATTTTCTGTTAATGCAATAAGTTCTTCTGTAGTATTATTTGCATAAACGTTTATATTATTAGCAATCATTAATGTTACAACTAATAAAAAACTAATTATTTTTTTCATAAAAAAGTTCTCCATAAGTAAAGTATACTAAATGTATCTATATTTAATATATCATAACAAAAATTTTATTTCAATAATCTGTTAAAACTAAAATTTATGCTAATTTACATTTCCAAACATCTTCTTTAAATCCTAAAAGCAAAATTTCTTGGGAAATATTAAATGCGAATGGTCGTTTCATCAACATTCCATCGCTAATTAAAATTTCGATAGCTTCGTCTTCTGTTGCTTTTAAAAGTTTATCTTTGATATTTAATTCTTTATATTTTAAACCGCTCGTATTAAATAGTTTTTTTATCGGTATATTAAAAGATGTTAGTATAGCTTTTATTTCTTCTTTAGTAGGTTGATTTTTTGTAATGTCAATTAATTCAGCGTTAATTTTATGTTCCTCTACAAATTTTTTCGCTATTCTACAAGTAGAACAGTTTGGATATATATATATTTTCATAGAACCACCTCACAATATCATTTACTATATTATAACACAAATAGCTAAGCAAAGCAACAAATAGGGATAAAAAGAACAGCTCTAATAATTTTAAATTAAGTTGTATTTATACAGAAAATAAATAAAAGTTAATATTACTATCATTGAAAGTAAATTTATTAATGTATAGGTACTGTTTTTAAATATAGAATTTAAAATTTTAAATATAATTAAACCGATAATTGCACCTAAAGTATTGTTTATTAAATCGGTGATATCGCTAGTGCCGATAGCAAAAATATACTGTGTAGATTCATAAATAAAACTTAAAAAAAGTGCGTATAGAACATTATCAAAGAAACTATTGTTTTTAAAAATTATCCTTGAATATACACCAAATGGGATAAAAATAATAATATTTAAAGAAACCTCCATTATATTCATATAATGATAAGGAGTTATATTTACTACTCTTTTGCTGTAAGTTGCGATAAAATGATCCATACTTATTTCCATTTTAAAAATAATTATCCATGTCAAAAATGTTAAATAAATACAGAATAGTAAAAAAGTTAAGGGATTATTTTTTTTCTAAATTTTTCATAATTCATTTCTCAATCGTTATAAAATAATAAAATAATTATAACATAATAGTTAATTTCAGTAAAAGTAAAATTATTAAAATTAAAAATGTCTTTTGAAATAAAAAATAAGCGACTTAAAAATCGCAATTTAAAAGAAATTGATTTTATTAAGTCGCCTTTGCAAAATTTATTAGATTTCAAAAGTTAGAAATCAATAAACAAATATATTTAAGTAGTTATAGTTACTTATATATTTTTAGATTTTTTTGTCATATTTAATTGAATTTATGCCCAATTTCCATTTCTAAACAATGGTATTTCTGTTCCGTCTTCTTTTATTCCTGTAATGTTTGTTGTTGCATCTCCAATCATAAAATCAACGTGTGTTAAACTGTCATTAGCTCCTGCGTTTGCTAATTCTTCTTCTGTCATATTTTCTCCATTAACAAGGCATGTAGGGTACGCTTTTCCTAATGCAATATGACAAGAAGCATTTTCATCATAAAGAGTTTCTAAAAATAGAATATTAGTATTTGAAATTGGAGAGTGGAACGGCACAAGTGCTATTTCTCCGATTTTTCTTGAACCTTCGTCAGTATCAAGTAAGTTAGCTAAAACGTCTTTTCCACGCTCTGCATCAAAATCAACAACTTTTCCTTCTTCAAATTTAACCCAGAAGTTATCTATTATTACACTAGCATAATTTAACGGCTTAGTATTATAAACAATTCCGCTAGTAACATCTTTGTGAGGTAAAGTGAAAATTTCTTCAGTTGGAATGTTCGCAACAAAACGTTGTCCAGTTTTTCCAGCGATACTTCCGGCACTTTGCCAGATGTGATTTTTTGGTAAACCAACGTAAAGATCAGTTCCATTTTCGCTTGTAATATGAAGTTTAGTAAATTGATTGTTATTTAAGAAAGTAGCTTTTTCATCAAGATTTTTAATGTGATTTTCCCAATTTTCAATTCCGTCCCCATCAACACGACAAGCAGTTAAAATTAAATCCCAAAGTTTTAAATATCCTTCTTCATCAGAAAGTTCAGGGAATAATTTTTTTGCCCATGCAACTGAACTAGCAGCGGCAATAGTCCAAGGGCATTCGTTGCTCATTAACGATTTCATAAAATTTCTTAAAGATTTTGACATAGTAATCATAGAAGTTTTTAATTTATCGCTATCAACACCTGCAAGACCATCTGGATCATCGCTAATTATAGAAATAACTCCACCAGCTTTTTCTATAATTTCATCGTGTTTATCAACTACCCATTGTGATGTTTCTTCTAAAGTTTCTTTAGAAGCATAAGTTAGTGTTTGGAAAGAAAGTTTTTGATCTCTCCAATCTATAGAAACTCTTTTTGCTCCAAGTTTATAACATTCTTCAGAAACTTTTAGTGCAAAATCACGAGCTTCGATGCTAGCGCGTATAGTTATTTCTTGTTTTTCTTGGACATTAACACCTATTTTAGCAACTACTTTTGCATAATTTTGTATTCTTTGTTCTAAATTCATTTATTTTTCTCCTTTTTAAAATATATGTAAATATTATAACAAAATAACATTTCATAGTAAATAAAATATATAAATAGTTAAATAGATTTTAAATAATTATTAAAAAAAATAAAAACAAATAAAAAAATATATAAAAATAATTGCTTAACTTCTCTTAATATGTAATAATAGTTATACAATATAGGAGGTTTATTTAATGAGGTTAGATAAATTTTTGAAAGTAGCAAGAATAATAAAAAGAAGAACAGTAGCAAACGAAATTTGTGATAAAGGATACATTTCTGTAAATGGAAAAGTTGCAAAACCATCTACTACTCTAAAATTAGGAGATAAATTAACGATATTTTTTGCTAAAAAAGAAGTAGAGTATGAAGTTTTAGAATTAAAAGATAGCACGAAAAAAGAAGACGCAACACAAATGTTTAAAATAATTTCAGAAAAAAATAGAGAACAATAAGGAGAAGGAAATGACTAATACTAGAAAACCAAATACTAGAATTAGAAAAGATGATAAAAATTTTCGCAGAGATGTTAGCAAAGCAAAAATGCAATATAGAAAAAAAAGAGCTAGTTGGTTTTTATTAATTAGCACACTAGTATTAGTTTTTTTGCTTGTACAAATATATTTTTCATATAAAGAAAAAAAAGAATTAGAAACACAAATAGCTTCTCAACAAGAACAAAAATTAAAATTAGAAAATGAGAGTAAAGCTAACGAGTTAGTCATTAGTAAACTTCGTGATCCGTATTTCATAACTGATTTAGTAAGGCAAGAATATTCTATGAGTTATTCAGGAGAAGTGATATTCAATTTGCCATTAAAAGAAAATTATATGCAAAATGCAGTAAATTCTATAATGACAGAAAATATGGATGAACAATTAGCGAGTGTTGATCCAAAAAAACAAATAATAGATGAAAATATAGAAAGTTTAATAAAATTAAACGAAACGGAGAAAAAACAAATAGAACAAACGGAACAAGCTACTACAAGTCCGAATCAATAGTAATCAAAAGAACAGATTGTTTTTAAATCAATCTGTTCTTTTGTTAATTTGTAAAAACTATTACAATAAATGGAAAAATGTGATAAAATGAAATAAATAAAAATTTAGGGGGCGCTTATGAGTAAATATCATGGAGATGCACTACACACAGATTTATACCAAATAAATATGGGGTATGTATATTTTAAAGATAACATTCACGAAAGAAAATCATATTTTGAAGCGTATTTTAGAAAAGCACCTTTTGGTGGCGGGTATGCAGTTTTTGCAGGCTTAGAAAAAATAATCGAATATATAAATAATTTTAAATTTACAAAATCTGACATAGAATATTTAGCGACTTTAGGATATGATAATGATTATTTAGACTATTTGTCAAAATTAAAATTTACAGGAAGTATTCGTGCTGTTCGTGAAGGAGAAATAGTTTTTGGGAATGAACCACTACTTAGAGTAGAAGCACCGCTTATCCAAGCACAACTAATAGAAACAGCTATATTAAATATAATAAACTATCAAACATTGATAGCTACAAAAGCGTCAAGAATAAAGCATATTTGTCCAAATGAAATATGTATGGAATTTGGAACGAGAAGAGCGCACGAATTTGACGCAGCTATTTGGGGAGCAAGAGCTGCGATTATAGGAGGGTTTGATGCAACGAGTAACGTAAAAGCGGCGAAATTGTTTAACGTTGCTTGTAGTGGAACTCATGCACATTCTTTCGTTCAAACATATCAAGATGAATATATAGCTTTCAAAAAATATGCAGAACACCATAAAGATTGCTATTTTTTAGTAGACACTTACGATACTTTGCGTTCAGGAATACCTAACGCAATAAAAGTAGCGAACGAACTTAAAGATAAAATAAATTTTAAAGGAATACGACTTGATTCGGGTGATATAGCATATTTATCAATAGAAGCTAGAAAAATGCTTGATGATGCTGGGTATAAAGACGTGAAAATAATTGCATCAAATGATTTGAACGAAGATACAATTACACACTTAAAACAACAAGGTGCAAAAGTAGATGTTTGGGGAGTAGGTACAAAATTAATAACAGCATACGAAAATCCAGCATTGGGAGCAGTTTATAAATTAGTATGTTTAGAAGATGAAAGTGGAAAAATGATAGACAGATTAAAAATATCAGAAAATCCAGCTAAACTAACAACGCCAGGGATAAAAAGAGTTTATAGAATAATAAATAAAACTACAGGGAAAGCCTCAGGAGATTACATAGCATTAGAAAGTGAAGATGTAGACAACTACGAAAGTATAAACTTATTCCACCCGACACATACATATTTATCAAAAGAAGTAGAAAATTTCATAGCAAGAGATTTACACGAAAATATATTTATAGAAGGAAAACAAGTTTATACTATACCTACAGTTTTAGAAAGTAAAAACTATTTATTAGAAAGTAAAAAAGAATTTTGGACAGAATATACAAGGTTATTAAATCCAGAATTTTATCCTGTCGATTTAAGTGAAAAATGTTGGTCAAACAGAAACAACATAATAAAAAAAATAAAGAAAAAATATTAATAGGTGAATATATGACTTTGCAACAAGAAATAATATCAAAATTAAGATGCAAAAAAACAATTAATATTATAGAAGAAATAGAAATAACAAAAAAATTTTTAAAAGATTACATTTTAAAATATCCATTCATAAAAACATTAGTGTTAGGAATATCTGGAGGGCAAGATTCTACACTTTGCGGAAAATTATGTCAATTAGCAATAGAAGAACTAAGAGAAGAAACAAATAATAACGAATATAAATTTATCGCAGTAAGATTACCTTACGGAGAACAATTTGATGAAAAAGATTGTCAAGACGCACTAGAATTTATAAAACCAGATGAAATATATACAGTAAACATAAAAGAAGCTGTAGACGCAAGTTATGAAAATTTAAAAAAAGCAGGAATAACGATAAGTGATTTCGCAAAAGGAAACGAAAAAGCTCGAGAAAGAATGAAAGTTCAATATTCAATAGCAACGATGAATAATGGAATAGTAGTAGGTACAGATCACGCAGCCGAAGCGATAACAGGATTTTTCACAAAGCACGGAGACGGTGGAGTGGATATTGCTCCATTATTTAGGTTGAATAAAAGACAAGGAAAAATATTATTAAAGCATTTAGGTTGTCCAGAGCATTTATACTTAAAAAAACCTACAGCAGATTTAGAAGAAGATAGACCAGGATTAGCAGATGAAGTCGCATTAGGAGTAACATATGATAATATAGACGACTATTTAGAAGGTAAAGTATTATCAAAAGAAATAATGAATAAAATAGAAAATCACTATATAAAAAGTGAGCACAAACGTAACTTACCAGTAACAATATTTGATTTTTATAAAATATAGATATATTTTTGTATAAGAAAAGCAATATACGGAAAAGCAATTTAAAAAATTGTTTTTCTTTTTTTATAATTTATATTGACAAAATAAAATAAAAAATATATAATAAAAAAACATCATCTTCAGAGCAAAAAT
>CAMBPW010000028.1 GCA_945869755.1 uncultured Gemella sp. | reverse complement strand
ATACTATCGCTGAACAAATAGTATCTGTATCTGGATTTTTGTGACCAAAAATTAATGTTTTTCCCATTAGTATAACTCCTTAAATATTATTAATTTTATTTTACACTTTTTTTACATTTAATTCAACCTAATTTAATTTGATCAACTATTTATTGATTTGACAAATTTTAAAAGAGACTATATTTTATAAATACGCTATATAGTCTCTCTTATTTTATTATTAATTAATTCTTATGATTTCCCTTGTGAGCTAAATTTATCGAATATTATTAATATAGTTTTTAATAATAATTTCAAATCTAAAAATAATGAATAATTCTTTATATATAATAGATCAAACTTTAATTTACTTTCAAAATCTGATGTATATTTTCCATAAACCTGAGCATAACCTGTAATTCCTGCTCTCACATTATGACGTAAAACATAATTACCATTTATCTTTGAGAATTGTTCTACGAATATAGGTCTTTCCGGCCTAGGACCAACTATCCCCATATCTCCCCTCAATACATTGATAAGTTGTGGTAATTCATCTAATCTAGTTGCTCTAATAAATTTACCTACCTTTGTTATTCTTATATCATTCTTTTTAGCTAATACTGGACCTGTTAAACTTTCCGCATCTACTCTCATAGATCTAAATTTTAATATTGTAAATACTCTATTTCCTAGAGTGACCCTCTCTTGTTTATAAAATACTGGTCCACTACTCTCTAATTTTATTGCTATCGCCACTAAAATCATTGTTGGAGCCATAATAATAAGTAATATAAGTGCGATAAAACTTTCTACAAATCTTTTTACCGCCATCTTTTCTCTAGGAATACGATAATTAGTAATTTGTATCATACTTTCATCTGATATATTTATTATTTTAGAATTTAATATTCTTGTATTTTCTACAGTAGTAGTTAAGTACACTATTTTATTTTTTTTCAAAGCATACTCTATTATTGGATTAGCTATTTCGTCCTTGAATTGACCAACCAAATAAACTATATCTATTTCATTTTCATACCATTTTAATTTATTAAAAAAGTCATCAATAGCTATTTTTGATACTTTATATAGTGAATGAGGATTATGATTAAAATTTTCAACAGCTTTGTGTACATCATATTCTTTTCCTAATATTAAAGTTCTTCTATTAGACTTAAGTTTTAAATAATATTTAAACATGAATAGATGCAGACTAATAGATATTATAATTATTGTTATCAAATACCATAAATACAGATAAATATTCCATTTGAAACTATCTAAATACAAAAACAATAAAAATACTGTTCCTACAGAAAAAGATAAATTTGTTAAAATAACTTTTTGAACAACTTTAGAATTAGAACTATTATAATAGATATGATTGTCAAATATATTAGTTACAAATATAAATAGAAGTATTAATAGTGGAACTACTAATAGAAATTGTTTAACAGATTCCTCCGCTAAAAATATATAAGAAAATATTATCAAACATATAATTTCTAGAAAATAAGCTAATTTCGATTGTAGTTGTAAATATTTAAACAATGATATCCCTCCTTTATTTTAATTTGCGTAATTACAAGCATCTTTAATATAACATATTAAAGATATCAGTTTAAACAAAACTAAAATTATTTTAAACTATATTTTTTAGCCCCTTCTATCATCAGCTTAATTGTTTGGAATATATTTAAAGGCTTTAACTCTGTTCTTTTCCTTATAGCATATTGAAGTATTAAAAACAAATAAAACTTGTTTGTCATTCTTTTGAACACCGCTCCTCTTTTTATACAATTATTATATTTATCTAAACGATTCCAATATGATTCTCTATTTTCTGTAAGAATTGCTATTTTTACAGGGTAGCTATAAACACTAAGACCTTTTTTTAAACAATCTACAAGAAAAATATTTTCTTCTCCGAATGTGAATTCAGATCCTATCCCAAATCTCTCGTCAAATTTAATATTATTCTTAATAATACTTTTTTTCTTAAAACTGATTTGAACTGATGAAAGTTTCATAGAAGTTAAATAGTTTAGCTTACCTTCTTTTAATTTTTTCTTTGCTTTATTTTCATCTTCATGTCCTACATAGAAAGCTATAATGTCTGCTTTAGGATACTTATTATAGGCTTGTTGAACTATCTCTTCATAATTATCTACAAATACCATATCATCGTCTGCAATTTGACAAACAGCATCTTCATTTGCTAGATTTAAAGCATCGTTTCTACTTGAGCTTAATCCACGTTTATTAGTATGAAATATTTTATTAAATTCACTCTCTTCTAACTTTTCTTCTACAATATCAGTTTGATTTATAATAATAGTATTATGATTTTGTAAATTCATTTGCTCTAATAACGAATTTTTATCTTTATTATACATTGTAGCAATTAAAACTGTCATTTTTACCTACATCCTTCTTTTTACAGCATTATACGCATATCCTATAAATGGAATTATTGTCTGAATAAGCGTTAATCTTTCTACTTTTCTAAATAAGTACCAAGTTCTTTTTATTGCTTTTAATTTATTTGATGATAAAGAACTGTTTGTTCTTCTATAAAGTGATAATGGTTCTTGCAAGCAGAAAGCTTTGTTAGTAATTTTTAATATTTTCCACCAAGTAGCAGTATCTTGTCCTCGACGCACATTCGGCATCATTACATCCTCTTTTTTCAATTTTGACAAATCTAACATGACAGTTGACGTGAAAATTGTATGATTTCTTAACGCTTCTTTATAATTTATCGTTTTTGGTGGATTTACTATCTTTCCACTTTTTTCTCCTGTACTTGTAGCAAATTCATATCCTGTAAAAGAGAATGCACAATCATTTTGTAAAGCAAAGTTAAGTTGCTTTTCTAATTTATTAGGTAACCAAAGATCATCTGCATCTAAATAACATATAAAACGACCGTTAGAATTTTTTACTGCTCTATTCCTAGAAATAGCTACTCCTAAATTTTCCGTATTTTTGTACAATTTTATATTTTTATATTCTTTCATTAAACTTTCTACTATGTTCACTGATTTGTCATTTGAACAGTCATCTACAATTAATATTTCAAAATTTTGGTATGTTTGATTCAATACTGTTTTTATTGTTTCCTCAATGAAATTTTCAGCATTATACATAGGTAATATTACACTAATAAAAGGCATTTGATTATGTTTCATTTTTCACTCACTTTCTAGATTAAATATTTTTTAATAAAACTTGATAAATATACGATATTAAAAGCGTACTAACAAAACTTACAGCACCAAAAATTATCCAAGAAATCACTGTGTTTGCTAAAAAATTAAACGGTAAAAATATTAAATTTGAACTGAAAAATATTAATACACATAACAAATTTTGTCTAACTAAATATTTTTTTGATATATTTAATATTTTATTGTAAGTATACAGCGCATAATATATATAACTAAAGAGCATAGATACTCCTGCTCCTATAGCAACACCTAATAAATCATAGAATTGAACTAATATTACAGAAATCCCAATATTTAAAAATGTTTCAATATAAGTTCCTAATCTTGTTTCTTTAAATTCTCCAGCAGAAAATATAATTGTTCTATACGGTAATCTTAAAGCATATATAAATATAGTTATTACTACAACATATCCGAAAATAGGTTGATTATAATTAACATCTGCAATACCATTAGTATAAAATAAAATAAATGGTGTAATTAATTGAAACGTTGTAGCCAGCACAATTGTCGAATATAATTGAATATTTTTTTCTAATTTACGAAAATTTATAATTAGTTCTTTTGAATTATTTAAATTAAGTAATTTACCTAAATACGGTCTTAATCCGCTTGTTGCTGCATTCATAAAAGTTTTTAAACCATTAAGAACTAAAAAATATACTGTATACACTGATACTAAATTTAATGTTGAAAATATAGATAATATAACAACACTAGAACTTTCTTGAATTGTATAAGCAATATGCTGACCTATACCATGCCATTGCTGCTCTAATTTATAATCTTTTTTTATTAGTTGCCTTGATATTACATAGTTTTTTCTAACGTAATATGTCAAATAAAGAGGAATTACAATATATACTAATGATGTAACAAGTTTAACTGTTAATACTGAATACCCATTAGTTACTAAATAGTACACCAATAGCAGGTTTATAATATTAAATAATACTTGTAAACTTTCTCGAATAAATGCTTTTTGATCTGAATTTAAAACAATTTGTGCTGTAATTCCTAAAAAAAATTGGAATATATGCGACAACGATAAAACTAAAATTAATAACACTAAATCAAAATTTGATAACGAACTGTTTAACATCATAGGTAAAATAAAACATAGCGCTACTATATAAATTATTAATGCTATACCTACTTTATTAAAAAAATCTTTAGCTTTAAAAAATAAAGTTGAAATAAGTATAGAATCCTTTTCTACTAAAGGTTTATACAGCGCTGCTTGAATTACAGCTCCCATTCCCAAATCCAACAGTGCTATTAAAGATAAATACTGAGTTATTCCAACTACTAAACCATTTATTTCAGACCCGTAAGTAACAATAAATAATCTCGGAATAATTAAGTTACATACTAAAGCAATTAATTTATTTAATAATGAAATTATTCCATTAATTTTTAAATACTTACTTTCCATAATTAACCTCTATTAAAAATTTTCTTTTTCAAAGTTATTAAAAAATTTAAACTTTTATACCCAAACAGTGAAAAAATTAAATATACAAAAGAAATTAATGATTTTTTAATAGATAAAGATCTTTTCAAATGTTTTCTTGTATTTTTTATATCTTTAAGTTTAAAATAACGCATTGCTAAATAGTACTCATGATAACTATCTAATGTATTTTTAGGAATTAATTTTAGAGTATCATTAAGATTTTTAGCTCTTTCTGAAACTATTTTAAATCCTGAAATAACTTTGTAAGGATTTTTAGATATACTATCTTCTTGCAAATCGTAAATCACTAAATTTTCTGCTATTTTATAACCTTTGCTGTTAGTCAATAACTTTAAAAACAAATCCCAATCTTGACAACTTAACAATTCAGGATCCAATCCTCCTACATATTGAAAAATGTCTTTTTTTACAATTACAGTAGAAAATCCACCTAAATTATTCTGAAATAAAGTATCTTTAATATTAATGTACCCTTCATTAACTTTTTTGAAATTTTTTTCTCCAAATCCGGTAACGATAAATCCAACATCTTTTTTTTCAGTGAAAATATTTAATTGTTTTTCTATCTTATCATTTTTAAAATAATCATCAGAATCAAGAAATGCAATATATTTCCCATTAGATAACTCTACACCTTTGTTTCTACATATATTAGCACCACTATTTTTTTCTAGTTGTTTTATTGTTAATTTTTTATTATTTTTCTGGATTTCTTTTAAAATATCTATTGAATTATCTGTTGAAGCATCATCAACAACTATTATTTCTATATTTTTATATGTTTGCTTGTCCACGCTACTAATTACATCTTTAAGTAAATGTGCTCTATTATAATTAGGAATTACAATAGAAACCAATGGTTTATTCATAATTTAATACCTTCCATATAATTTATATTTTATCTCTAATAACATATTTATCTGGTTTTTCTTGTTTATATATAGCAAAAATTATCGACATGGTTACTATAAAAGAGTAATCATCATAAATACTACCCGTTAAAAAATATTTCATAAAATATGCAGGAATAATTAACAACATGACTTTTTTGTTAATAATGTTAGATAAAATATATGTTTTAATTATTGAAAATAATATTATAGAAACAAGAACTATACCTATTATCCAGCCAAACGCTATCAATGTTTCTAGAATAAAATTATGAACATATACCCCACCAGGCATCATAGTTCTATCATAAAATATACCATTAATATTAGGACCCATTTCTTTTAAGTAATTCAGCCCTATTGAAATCATATTTTCTCGCCCAGTACTCTTATTTAAACTACCAGTTTCAAATCTATTTAATATATAAGAATTACCTATATTTAAAAAAGATAGTATTTTTGAAAATAGGAAAATAGAACTCACAAAAATTAAAATTGATATTGTGAAATTAATTTTATTATTAATAGTAAATTTTAATTTCGTTTCTTTTTCAGAAAATTTAAGAATTAAATATCCTATAATACTAACTGCTAACCATATTAATGGTCCTCTTGCTCCATATATTACCCCCTCTAAAGACATAACTAATAAAACTAATGTTTTAGTTATTGTTGGCTTGTCTATGTAATTAAAAGAAAACATAATCCAAATAGGTAATAAATTATAAGAATATGGCATATAACCCGTTTGATCTCCAAGATAATATTTTGCGAAAAATAATGTTACTATTATAGTTGCGTTGAGATAGTTTATATATTTATTAGAAAATAATATACTAAAATTTTTTATCCTAGATAATATTAAAATTGCATATGGTAAATAAAAGAAATAAATAAATACCATATCTACACTACTAAAAGTGTGCTTAACTTTATCATTACTTGTAATATACAATATAAAATAAAGAATATACAATAAAAATAGTATGAGCATTCTTTTTATTGAAATTGGAAATCTATACAAAATATACATTTCAAATAATATTACTAATAAGTAACATCCGAAAATTGTTTTTGTTGCTAGTGTTTCAAAACCAATTATTTTTACAAAATTTGATAATAAAATATTTAATGGATAGATAATTATTGAGATATAGAAGAAATAAATACAAAGTCTATTAAATTTTTGCTCCATATTATCTCCTTTCTATTTTTTATCTTCTTCCTCAAATACATATCCTAAAACAGTAATATTAAAATCATTAAAGAATTTATTTGTTTCAGCAATTTCTTCAAATTTGGTAAATTCTTTTTTAAATATAACAACCACATTCTTTATTTTAGTTGCTAGTATCTGTCCTTCAGGAGATCCTATTAGTGGAGAACCATTAAATATTACAATATCAAAATTACTATTAAGTTTCTCCATAATATCTTCCAATGTATTTGAATTAAAGATTGAAGAAAATATTTCTGACTGTGTTGTTATAGTGATAATTGATAAATTTTTTATTTTTCGCTCTTGTATATTTAAATTATTTAAAGTTAAATTATGTGGATTAGCATCTACTATTATAGTTTTCTTGCCGCTTTCTGCAAAACTTTTAGCTATTAAATAAGTAAATAATGGTTGTTCCAAGCTATCGCTTGTTGATGATATCATAAAAGTTTTTACTTTGCTATCATTCAATTGTACTCTTAACTTACTCTGAATACCCTCAATATTTTCTAATGTTTGTATAGTTTTTTCATGTCCTATTTTTTGTTTCAAATCGCTATCATAAGTATCATTTAAATTTATAGAACCGAAATCTTTCCACTTAAACTGTTCTAATGCTTGTTTATTTGTTATTGTTCTTCTAAAATATTCAAAAAATAGTATTGAAAAAATTGATACTACTAATCCTAATAAAGTTCCAAAAACAAAGTCTTTTATAAAAATAGGAGAAATTTTCTCATTAGAAGGTTTTGCTGTAGATATTACTTTAATATTAATATTAGCAGAATAATAACCATCTATATTTTGTTGGAAAACATCTGCAACTATATTTGCAAGATTGGCTGCTGTTTCAGGAGAATTATCTTCTACACTAATTCCAAATGTTTGTGATTCAGCTACAGTAATAAGTTTTATCTTACTCCTTAAATCATCATTAGTATAATTTGTATCCACTATACTATTTACTCGATTTAATATATTATCCGAAAATATAATATTTTCATAAGTTTTTATTAATTTTTCGTTTGTCTGTAATTGATTTAAATTTAACTGCTGGCCATCTGCAACTTTTGGACTCAATACTAAATCAACTGTAGATTTGTATACTGGAGCAACAAATACAGACCTTATTCCTGCTAAACATATACTTAACATAAATGTTATTGCAATTATATATTTTATTTTTTTTAATAATAAACTAAATATAGATTTTATTGATAATTCCTTGTCCATTTTTTATCCTTTCATTATTATTTAATTATTAATCTCGACCAAAAATATCTCTAGTATATACTTTATGTTTAACATCATCTAGAATACTATCGTATCTATTGGCAACTATTAAATGACTCAAAGATTTAAAGTTATTTATATCATTTACTACATCATATCCTTCGAACGTATCAATATTTTTTATTGTCTGTTCAAAAATTATTAGTCTAACACCTTTTTTACTTAATAATTTCATAATATCTTGTATTGAGCTTTGCCTAAAATTATCTGAATTACTCTTCATTGTCAAACGATATATTCCGACTACTATATTATTTTCTAGAGAATTACTTTGTGCTAGCTTAAATATTTGTTCTGATATAAATTCTTTCCTAGTTGTATTTGATTCTACAACTGCAGAAATCATATTTTGCGGAACATCATTGAAGTTTGCTAATAATTGTTTTGTGTCTTTAGGAAGACAGTATCCTCCATATCCAAAAGATGGATTATTGTAATCTAGTCCTATTCTAGGATCTAAACCTATACCCTTTATAATGGCGGCAGTATCTAAACCTTTCATCTCTGCATAAGTATCCAATTCATTAAAATAAGAAACTCTTAATGCTAGATAAGTATTAGTAAATAGTTTTACTGCTTCTGCTTCTGTCGATTCCATAAATAATATTTCAACATCATCTATTAAAGTTTCTTTTTTTAGCATATTCGCGAAAAATTTTGCCTTTTCTTGTAAATTTATTGCATCTGTCCTTTCATACGATACAATAATTCTTGAAGGATACAATGTATCATATAACGCCTTCGATTCCCTTAAAAATTCTGGACTAAATATTATATTTTCTGTATTGTATTTTTCTCTAACTTTTTTTGTAAACCCTACTGGAATAGTTGATTTAATAATAATACATGCGCTAGAGTTTAACTTCAATATATCCTCTATAACACTCTCTACGTGAGACGTATCAAAGTAGTTAGTAACTGTATCGTAATTTGTCGGAACTGCTATAATTACATAGTCAGCATTACTATATGCTTCTTCGTAATCAAGCGTAGCCCTTAAATTTAATTTTTTCTCAGAAAAATATTTTTCAATATACTCATCTTGAATAGGAGATATACGGTTATTTATTAACTCTACTTTATCTGGTAGTATGTCTACTGCAATTACTTCATGTGATTTAGCTAGCAAAGTTGCTATAGACAGACCTACATAGCCTGTACCAGCTACTGCAATTTTCATATTATAATCCTTTCTTAATTAACTTGTTATTTTGTGTATTATTTTTGCGATTTGATAATTTAATGGTAAAATATGTACCTTAACTAAATATTTATGTATACTATATTCTTTTTTATAAAATGTTGATAGATATTTATTTTTCTTATAATTTAATTTTTTCAATTCATTGCTAGCTTTAATATATAATAACTTATCGCTAGACTTTACCGAACTTGCAATCATTTGGAGTAAATCCTCAATCATTTTAAAAGAAAAATATTCTTTATACTCGCTATTTCTATCTCTTAATATTTTATTATTGAG
Organism: uncultured Gemella sp.; assembly: GCA_945869755.1. Taxonomy (GTDB): domain Bacteria; phylum Bacillota; class Bacilli; order Staphylococcales; family Gemellaceae; genus Gemelliphila. Next base: position 1,523 of record CAMBPW010000028.1, on the reverse strand, counting down.
CATCGACTTATAATTGTTATTAGCATTAGGTGTCGTACTTAAAGATCCTTCTCTAGATATATAAATATACATCTTTTCAGGAATTGTAGAAATGTGATTTGCGCCCATCATCAATTCAAAGAATATTCCTTCACCCATACCAGATAAAAATCTAAAATTCAATTTATCAATAAGTTTCCTTGAAACAATTCTTGCTGTTGGTTGAGTATTTCTATAAACAGTTTCTAATGTAGCTTTTCCGTCTATATATTTATACCAAACTAATTTTTGGCGTCCATCTGACGATAAAGTTCCTGTATCACATAAAACTATATCTGAATTTGTTTTCTTTGCGTGTATATACATTTTTTCAAACATGTAATATTTTATCACATCATCTGAGTCAATAAATGTAATAAATTCTCCTACAGCGCACTCTATACCTTTATTTCTAGCTTCACCTACACCAACATTTGTTTTCAAATCCACTACTTTAATACGACCATCACTACTTGCATAACTATTTACAATACTCAAAGAATTATCTGTAGAGCCATCGTTAACTAATATTAATTCAAAATCAACTAAACTTTGATTAAGTATTGACTCTATACACTCACCTATGTACAACTCTGTATTGTAAACAGGAATTATTGCTGATATTTTTGTCATTTTTCCTCCCCAACTTATTAACAGTTTAAAATAAATATTTTCAAACACTATAAAGAAATATACAACTATTTCTTTATTAAATATTAATACAAAATAGAACTATTTGTATATAATTTATAAACTATTGTATCATTTAATAGCCTTATAAGTCCAGAAATAGACACCATTAGTTACATAATGATGTCTATTTCTATTTTGTTTTTTTTTTTTTAAAATAAGTGAAAATTTTTTATATTATCAATCGTAAGAATATTGGTATCAATACGATAGTAAATTCTAATTTAATTTTGTTGACTATAACTTCTTCTTAGCTAAAGATAAATCAACATGGCAATAACCCTTTGGATTTTTAACTAAATATTTTTGATGATATTCTTCTGCATCAATATAGTTATTAACCAATTCAACTTCTACCGCTATTCTTTCGCTAAATTGCTTTTGTAGTTCTGATATGAAAGATTCCACTTCATTTTTTGTTTTTTCATCTAAGTAATAGATACCTGTTCGATATTGTCTTCCTTCATCTTCCCCCTGTTTATTTACACTAATAGGGTCTATTATTCTAAAATAATGTCTTAAAATTTTATTTAAAGATATAACATCTTCATTATATATTAAATGAATAACTTCTGCATGATCAGTTTCTTTTATCTTTTGATATGTTGTTTCTTTAGTTTTTCCATTACTGTATCCAACCCTAGTAGAAATAACACCTTCTAGTTGTTGAAAATATCCTTCTACCCCCCAAAAACAACCACCTGCTAAATAAATTTCTTTTTTCATAATATCAACTTCTCCTTCCCAAACTCGAACATGAGTTTCTTCAAATTTTCTATTTTCAACTTTATAATTATATAGAATAGCATTTATTT
>CAMBPW010000027.1 GCA_945869755.1 uncultured Gemella sp. | reverse complement strand
TCTTTTATCATAGGTAATTTAGGAGAACCAAATTCGTATTTTCCGTGATGAGATAATATTAAATGACGAAGTAAAATTATTTCTTCTCCTTCTACTCCTAATTTTTCTGCACAACGGGCTACTTCATCACTCATTATTGAAATATGCCCTAAAAGTTCTCCTTCTAGTGTATAAGTAGTTCCGATAGCACCACTTAATTCAACAGTTTTTCCTAAATCGTGTAAAATAATTCCGCTGTAAAGTAAATCTTTATTTAATGACGGATAAATTTCTATTAGTGATTTTGCTATTTTTAACATTGTAGTTGTATGATAAATTAATCCAGAGTAAAAATCGTGGTGCATTGATTTTGCTGCAGGATATGAAACAAATTGTTTTTTATATTTGTTAAGTAATTCTATAGTTACTAACTTTAATTTTTCATTTTTTATTTCTTTTAAAAAATAATTTAGTTCATTAATCATTACATCTTTTGGAACTGGGGCTGTTAAAATAAAATCGTTTATATTTATATTATCTTCAGTAGTAGTTAAGCGATAGCTATTTAATTTCATTTGAATTTTACTACGATATTCATTAGCTACACCTTCAACATAAATAACTATTCCCGATTTTAAATTTTCATAATCTTCATCTTTTACTTCCCAAATTTTTGCTTCTATACTTCCTGTTTTGTCTTTTAGATTAACTGTTAAATATGGTTTTCCATTTGAAGCTACACCTTTTGTAATATTATCTACTAAAAAATAATGTTTTACTTCTGTTCCATTTTCAAAATCTTGAATATACATTGCTCCTCCTTATAAATATTGTTTCATCAATTCTAATTTTTTATTTATTTGTGTACTATAGTTGCTGTAACTTACTGGATCTTTCGGATTTAAAATTCCGTGAATTTTTCCAGTTTTATCAATAATTTTACTACTCGCTCCACACCCAATACCAACTATAGTTTGAACTTCTTCCATAATTATTATATTGTATAAATTTATATGACCTAATTTTGAATAGCCGATATTTTCCATATTAACTAAAATATTTTTTTGACGATATAAATAATATGGCACATAGTTATATTTCTTCATCCACTCTTTTGTCATCTCTAGCATTTTTTCGGCTTCTTTACCAGAAGCTACAGGATAACGAGATTTATTTTTAGTCATTTTACTAGCACGTTTAAAACTAAGTGCATGAACTGTAATATTTTCTGGATTTAATTTTGCAAAATTTTCTAACGTATCTTTAATATCACTACTATCTTCTCCAGGAAGTCCAACTATCATATCCATATTAATTGTTTCAATATAATCTCGAGATAAATAATATTTTTCAATCGTTTCTTCTACACTATGTATTCTTCCGATAGCTTTTAGCGTAACATTATTAAAACTTTGTGGATTTACACTAATTCTTCCAACATTATATTTTTTTAAAACTTCTAATTTTTCTGTATCTATTGTATCTGGTCTTCCAGCTTCAACAGTAATTTCTCTTAATTTAGCAATATTAATTTTAGAATAAATTTTTACTATAACTTTTTCTAAATCTTCTGCCGTCAAACTCGTAGGAGTTCCACCCCCAAAATATATTGTCGTAACATCTTTTCCTTTTTCATTAATAATATCAAAAACTAAATCAATTTCTTCAAAAAGCATATCTAAAAAAGGTTTCATTCGCTCGTCATTTTTTCTAATTTGATAAGCGGGAAATGTACAATACGCACACTTTGTCGGACAAAAAGGAATTCCAATATAAATACTTACTTCGGTATCATTTAAAGTATATAAATCCGGTATAGTATCTAGTTGTATTTTAAAAATATTTTCCAAAGTATTAATACTATCATCAACTAATAAATAGTCTTCTTTCAAAATTTGTCTAATCTTTTTAAAATCTTTATATTCTCCATAAAGTATATGAAACAACTTTGTAGGTCTAATTCCTGTCAATATTCCCCATGGAGATATGTAATTAAAAATTTTATTAAACAATTTTACAACTTCTTTACTTACTAGTCTTTTTAATTCTTTACCGTCATTTTTATTTTTTATAAAAGAATAACTACTATAATTTTCATAATCACTATTTAAAGATACTTTTTCATCAGAAATAAAAAATTGTAATCTAATATTTATTGCATCTTCTTTTTCTGAATTGTCATAACAAAAAGTAGCACCTTGTACATATTGCTGAACAAGGTGTTGGATAGTTAAATTATAAACTTCTTCAGAAATACCTGATACTATAAAGTTATAATTATTATTTTTCATATTTAGTAAACAACTCTTCTAATGGTTTGTATATTACTCTATTTAAGTCTTCTATAGTAAATTGAAGTTTTTGTTGTGCTTGCAATAAATTATTTACATTATTGTCAGCCATTAATTTAGTTTGTAACTCTTGGAATTGTTTCATATCTTCTTCACTAGGTTGTTCACCTAATTGCATAGCATTCATAAATTTTGTTTGTGTCGCAACAAATTCTTTATAAAGCTCTTTTGATTCTGCATTTTTTTCTAAAACTTCAAAAGCATCTACAACTGCCAAATAATTTTCGTTTTTTCTTAAAGCTCTTTCTAGTTCATTTGCTTTATCATAAATATTTGTCATTTTTTAATCTCCTAATTTCTTAATATTTTAATTATAGCATATATTAATTTTTTTTAAAAGAAAGCATTATTTTCTTTTCTTGTATTGTTTATATAACTCATAAGCTAACAAAGCAAGGCCTAATTTACTAGATTTACTTTTTTTGCTATATGATTTACTATATTTATTTTTTTTACTAACTTGTTTCAATCCTGTTTTTAACAATTTTTTTAACATACATAACCTCACAAAATTAATATTTTTTATATTTTATCATATTAACTTTATTTATAAAATAAAAACAGATTAAATATTAAAATTTAATCTGTTAAATTCATTTTTATTTATTAAAATATAATTTTTCAAAAGCATCAATTTTTTTATCAAATTCTGCTATAGCTCTTTCTATAGGATATGATTTAGACATATCTACACCTGCATTTTTTAGAACTTCTATAGGATAGTTTGAATTACCTTTAGCTAAAAATTCATCAATATAAATTTGTGCATTTTTACTATCTTCTAATATCAGACTTGACAATGCTTGTGCTGCTGAAAAACCTGTTGCATATTGATATACATAATAGATGTAATAAAAATGCGGTACTCTTGACCATTCATATTTTATTTCTTCATCATATTCAAGCGCATCACCGTGATATTTTTTCACTAAATCAAAATATTTTTCGTTTAAAAATTCTGCAGTAAGAACTCCACCTTCTTGAATAGTTTTATGAATTAAATGTTCAAATTCAGCAAACATCACTTGACGATATAACGTTCCAACATAACCAATCAGATCTTGATTTAAAAGTTGTAACATTGCATCTCTATTCCCTTCACTTTCAAATTTTTTGTAAAGATAATTTGATAATAATGCTTCATTACAAGTTGATGCAACCTCTGCAACAAATATTGAATAACTTCCATAAGTTTGTGGTTGGTTTTTTCTAGTATAATATGAATGCATTGAATGTCCTAACTCATGAATTAATGTAAATACATTATCTAATGTTTCATTATAATTCATTAAAATAAATGGATTAGTTGCATATCCTCCTGATGAATATGCTCCTGAACGTTTTCCTTTATTAGGTCTAACATCTATCCAACGTTCAGAAAATGCTTTTTTCATATCATTATAATATGTTTCGCCCATAGGTTTTACAGCTTCTAAAACTAAATCACGAGCTTCTTCCCAAGAAAATTTTGCAGGTTCTCCATCAATCATAGAAACACCTCTATCGTACAATCTAAATTGTTCTTCTCCCAAAACTTTCTTTTGTAATCTGAAAAACTTATGTAATACGTGTAAATTTTTATTTACTGTATCTACTAAATTGTCATAAACTTCTTCTGGTATGTGATTGTTAGATAAAGCTGAATTTCTAGTAGAACTATATTTATGAGTGTCCGCATAATATTTAGTAGCTTTTAATTTACCAGATAGTGTAGCAGCTAAAGTATTATTATGAGCGGCATAAAATTTATAAATAGCTCTAAATGAATTTTCACGTAATATTCTATCTTTACTTTCCATATACTGACCATATGTTCCATGGTTAAGTGGTAGTTTATTACCATCTTTATCTTCAACTTCACCAAAATCAACATCAGTATTATTTAAAGCTGAAAAGATATCTGAACTTGCAGATAATGCACTTCCAGCCATAGAAATTAATTTTTCTGATTCTTTATCTAATACGTGTGGACGTGATTTATTTATTTTTTCGATTTCAAATTTATAAATTTTTAAATCATCAAGTTCATTTAAGTAACTATCTAGTATTTTTTCATCAACTTCCATCAATTCTGGAGTTAAAAATGCCCACTCCGTCATATTTTTGACATACAAATCATAAGTTTTCGAATACATTTCTTTATATTTTGCTTCAGTAGTATCTTGATCATTTTTTAAATGAGCGTAAACATATAATGTACTTAAACGTAAATCACATTCTTCTGAAGCTTTTAAAACTTCTAAAAGATCTTTTGCACTATTTGCAAGTTTATTTTGATAATTTGATATATTTTTTAAATTTTCTTCAGCATTTTTAAACTCTGCCCAAAAATCTTCATCAGTTTTAAAAATAGTAGTTAAATCCCAAGTATCTTCTAATTTAACATCTTTTCTTAATAATTCTGCCATAATAACCTCCAAAATTAAAATTATATTTAAATATAATTATAACAAATATTAAAAATTTTTACTACTTATTTTTCAGGATAACGTTTTGCAACATCTTCTAATTTTTCTTTAATTAACTCTTTAGGATCAATATTCATATGATAACATAAAGTTAAAGCATAAATTAATACATCTGCTATTTCATAAGAAACTGCCTTTTTATCAAAATTATTTTCACTCCACTGAAAATGCTCTAAAAGTTCAGCTGATTCCACAACTATACTCTTTGCTAAATTTGCTTCACTATCAAATTTATCCCAATTTCGCTTTTGTCTAAATTTTTCAATTATATCTTTAATTTCTTCCATAATTACACCTTAAAAATTTATTTAACAATGTTTACTTTTTGCAACTCTTTATGCAATTTATTAAATTCTTCTAATGTTAAAGTTTCACTTCTACGTTGTGAATCAATATTAACATCTTTACACGCACTAATTAATAATTCTTTTTTATCTTTTCCACTTGATGCTATTAAATTATTCATTAAAGTTTTTCTACGCTGAGTAAAACATGAACGTACAAAATTGAAAAATGTATTAGTATCGACTTCAATTTCTTTTTCCTTTTTAGTAAGTATTTTTACTACTGCACTTTCAACGTTAGGTGCTGGTACAAAAACTTTTTTAGGAACAGTAAATAAATATTCTACATTTGTATAGTAATTTAACAAAATAGTTAAGCTATTATAATCTTTAGTTCCTACTTTTGCATTAAGTCTATTTGCAACTTCTTTTTGCATCATAACTACATAACCATCTATTAATTTTGTATTTTCTAATAAATGTGTAAGAATTGGTGTCGTAATATAATACGGTAAGTTCGCTACTACCATAATTTTTTCACAATTTGCAAATTTTTCTTTAATAATTTTATCTACATCAACTTTCAAAATATCTTCATTTATAATCTCAATATTGTTATAGTCTGCCAACGTTTCTGCTAATATAGGTAACAATCTACTATCAATCTCAAAAGAAACAACTTTTTTAGCTTTTTGTGCAATAACTTCTGTAAGAGATCCAATTCCAGGTCCTATTTCAATAACACCTGTTTCTTTATCAATATTAGCACCATTTACTATTCTGTTTAAAATATTATTATCTATTAAAAAATTTTGCCCTAAACTTTTTTTGAATTTAAAATCATATTTTTTTAATATTTGAAATGTTTTATTAGCTGTTCCTATCATTCAACTTTAGCCTCTATCTTTCTTAATGCTTCTAATAAATTAGCTTTTGTAATTCCATACATATTAAGTTTATTTATTAATTGTTTTGCATTTGTATATTCTATATTTAATTTATCGCACAATTTTTCTCTTAACAATCTTGAAGAACTACTACCTATTAAACCTAACTGCAATAAAAATTCATTAGAAATTTCATCGTTTTGAACTTTTAAAGGTGTATATACTTTTTTAAGTGCAGTAATTATATCTTCTTTACTTGCAGCTTCAATACCTATTTTACCTTTTTTGTCAACAGCTTTCTTATTTGAAATATAAGCATGTTTTGCTGTAGGAATATTTTGGGTAATTATATTTCTAATTCTTTTTCCTGAATAGTCTGGATCAGTTAAAACTATTATTCCTCTGTTTTTATTAAGAATTTTTAATCTTTCTATTTTTTCTTTCGTTATTGCAGAACCATTCGTTTCAAAAGTATCACAACTAACAGCTTCTTTAACTCTAGTAGTATCATCTCGTCCTTCTACAACAATAATTTCATTAATTTTCATATATATCCTTAAATATTACAATAAAAACAGCCTTTAGCAGACTGTTTTATTATTATTATTTATTATTTTCGTTTAAAAACTCTACCGTCTTTTTGATAATAAGCTCTGATTTAATATCAAAGTTTGTTCCTAAGTTTTTCTTAACTTCTTCTGGAGTCATAGAATAAGCATCAGCTAAAGTTTTGATTTCTCTAGTAACATCTTCTTCTGTAACTTCAATTTTTTCAACTTTAGAAATTTCATCTAACACAAGAGAAGTTTTAATTTTTTTCTCAGCTTCTCCACTCATTTCAGCTTTAATATCAGCTGATGATTTTCCAGTAAATTGTTCATATAATTCTACTGAAATTCCTTGTCTTTCTAAATTTGATTTGAAGTTTTTGTACATTCCACTAACTTCTTGCTCAACTAATTTAGCAGGAACATTTACTTTTGCATTTTCTACTGCAGTAGATAAAACTTTATCTGCATAAGTTTTTTCTGCTAATTCTTCTTTTTCTTTAGTAATTTCTTCTTTTAATTTAGCTTTATATTCTTCTACCGTGCTTGCAGCTTCTTTTGATAAATCTTTTACAAATTCATCAGTTAATTCTGGTAATTTTTTAGCCTTCACATCATGAATAGTAACTTCAAATTTAGCATCTTTCCCTGCTAAATCAGCTACTTGATATTCTTCTGGGAATTTTACATTTACAACTACATCAGCAGGAGCAACATGACCAACTAACTGATCTTCAAATCCTGGAATAAATGAGTTAGAACCTAATTCTAATTCATATCCTTTAGCTTCTCCACCTTCAAATGCAACGTCGTCTACATATCCTTTAAAGTCAATTACAACGATATCACCTTTTGCAGATGCTTCGTCTTCTTTAATTTCCCATTCTGCTTGACGAGATAAAATTTGTTCAATTCTTGAATCTACATCTTCATCAGTAACAGTTACTACTTCTTTTTCTACACCAAGATTTTTGTATTCCCCAAGTTCAACATTTGGTCTTACAGTAACAGTTGCTTCAAAAGAAACTCCTGTTTCTTTATCCATTTCTTTAACATCTATTTCTGGCATAGCTAGAGGATTTATCTCTAATTCTTCAATAGCTTTGCTGTATGCATTTGGTAAAATGTAATCTACTGCATCTTGATATAATGCTTCCTCTCCATACATTTTATTAAATACACTTCTAGGTAATTTTCCTTTTCTAAAACCTGGTGCATTAACTCTTTTAACTATTTTTTTAAAAGCTACGTCTAACGCTTTGTTAAATTCCTCTTTTGTTACAGAAAATGAAATAACAATTTTACCATCTTCTTTATTTAAAATTTCCGCCATATTAATGGTTCCTCCACATATTTATATCAATATTCTATATCCAGTGCATTCACTGAAAAACTACTGATTAATTATATATTATATATCTAAAAAAGTCAATAAAAATAGGTGTTTTTTAAATTCTATATTTATTATAGTTTATTAAATAAATAATATTAATATAAAACTTTTTGAAAATTATTTTTATATTTAAAATAATTTATTGAAAACTATCCTAATACTTTAGTATAATAAGAAGTGATATTTTTATAGAAAGGATATATTTATGCAATTTTTATCAACAATAGGTATTTTTGTAATACTAGTTATCCTAGGTACTATATTAAATAATTTATTACCTAGAATACCTGCAGCTTTATTTCAAATTGGATTGGGGGCTATTTTAGCATTATCACCACTAATTCAAAATTTTGAATTTAATACAGCTACTTTTCTTACATTAGTGATAGCTCCTTTACTTTTTACAGATAGTTACAAAATATCACGCAGTAAATTTTGGCTTTACAAAAATCCAATTTTAATGATGTCTGTAGTATTAGTTTTAATATCGGTATTTATAGTTGGATATATTATAAATTTATTAATTCCATCTATTCCTATTTCTGCAGCATTTGCATTAGCTGCTATATTATCTCCAACTGATGCTGTCGCTGTAAAATCTATAACTAAAGGATTAAAACTTCCTAAAGGTTTAATGGATATTTTAGAAGGTGAATCTTTACTTAACGACGCTGCTGGTCTTGTTTCATTTAGTATAGCTTTGTCAGCTGTAATAACAGGAACATTCTCTATAGCGTCTGCTACTCAAAACTTTATAAAAGTTGCTTTAGGAGGAGCTTTAATAGGATTAGTATTAGGACTAATTTTAATAAAAGTAAAATCTTTTCTAGGTTCATTAGTTTCGTCAGAAGCAAGTGCCATGGTTATATTTCAAATTGTAACTCCAATTTTTGTATATACTATTGCTGAACATAACTTTCACGTTTCAGGTATAGTAGCTGTAGTTATAACTGGAATAATTTATAATTTAGAAAAAGATATTATGCAAGAAGATAATGTAGACAGTGAATCTTCACTTCTAATAGAAAACAACCAAACTACTATAGGATATGTATTAAACGGATTTGTTTTTGTATTATTAGGTTATTTATTGCCTGAAATATTTATTAATATGTATGAGTACAAAGAATTAACGATAAAAGAAGCTCTTTTCTACGCATTAATAATTACAACAACTATGATGCTAACTAGATTTTTGTTCGTATACATTTTTTATATTAGATTTCCTGCACATACATTTACTTCTCTTCAAAAAATAGGAAAAGCATTGACAGAAAGAAAACTAGATATAGGGAATTACACTAGGTTTGAATATGCTCTAATTACATCATTAAGTGGTATTCACGGAACAATTACTATAGCAACTGCTTTATTAATACCTATAACTCTCCCATCAGGAGAAATATTCCCCCTAAGAAATACCATACTCTTTATAGCTAGTTGTGTAGTATTGTTAAGTATGATAATAGGAACAATATTTTTACCAAAAATCATAAAAATAGAAGAAGATTTACAGTACAAAGAAGCAATAAAAATAAGACGTAAAGCTATAAAAGAAACTATAGAAGAACTGAAGTCTAATCATAATCATACTCCTTACGTACCAAATGTAAAAAACGATAAAGAAGTAAATAATTTGCGCAAAAAACAAATTTCGTTTGCTATGGTTATTAAAAAATTAGAAGAACAATATATTTATTATTATAATACTGATGATGTCAGAGATGTAGCAAAAGATCTAAATTCTATGTACAAAGAATTACTTACGTTAGAAAAAACTAAACTAAAAACTTTGGAAGAAAAATATAATATAAAAAATTCTATTATTTACTACATGTTAGAAATAAGACAATTAAGAAGAACAAAATTATTAAAATATTCTATTTCTGAACAAGTAATTTTACAAATAAAATTGGCTATAAAAGAATACCAATTTAGACGAGCACTTACAGCATTATCATTAAAAACAATATACGATAGTAGAACTAAAGAGAATAACAAAAAAATTAACTCAGAAGAAATTATTTCTAAAGTAACTAGTAAATTATTTCCTAATTTCCAAGAAATAACAAAAGAATTTAATGATGTTGCACTAGATTTTATAAAAAATCAAGCTAAAAACTATAACGAAACTGCCGTATTCTTTCTAAACGATATAATTATAAACTTTACTAACGTGTTGTTTATAAGATACGTTACAGATCCAACTTCGTATAAAGAGCAATACGATGAATTGCTAATGGAAGCAATACAGTTACAAAAATATCGTATCATGACAATGAAAAAACTTAAACATATAGCTCACGAAGACGCAGACATAATACTAAGAGATTTGAATTATAGTGAAGCACTGTTATTTACAAAAGAATAAAAACCACACTAAAAATTGAATATATAGATATAATAAAAATAAGTGTATTTTAACAAAATACTACTTATAAATAGATTAGGAGAAACTATGAAGAATTTTATAAAATACGAAGTTGAAAATTACAATTTTTATATTGCAGATTATTTATCGTTTGTATATGACGAAAGAAAAGAACGTATTATTATTTTTGATGAAAGTGATGATTGTCTATTCATAACTATTTCATTCACAAATAATTACAAAACATTTATTATCGAAAGTAGATCATCTTTTTATCAAGAGATTACAGATAATAATATTTACATTTATAGAAAATAATATGGAGAATTTTTATGACAAAAAAAATTGAATTTAACGAAGAAAACTATTTAGGATACAACTTTTTTATTCAAAAAAAATTGGATTACGCTTTTGATCCGAAAAGAAATGTGCTAATATTTTTACACGAAAATAGCTCATTTTTAAACGGCGTAATAAATTTTGTTAAAACAGAAGTCGGTTATAAATTAAGATTTAAAAATAGTAGTGCCATAATTTTAGAATTATTAGATAATAATGTGTGGATAACTATGGAAGATCAATTTTATGATATGCCATAATAAAAATATAACGCTATTAAAATACTATATATGTCAAATAACCCCCAGAAATATTATTCAAATATTTCTGGGGGTTATTTTTACCTTTTAACTGTATTTATCATGTGCATTCCTAATGCTCTAATTTTTTTACTTAAAAAATGTTTTAATGTATCATCTAATTCAATTTTATTAATAGCTATTTCAAAATCTTCTACCCAATATTTAGCAGTTTCAAGAGTTATAGGAAATTTATTATGCTTTTCTTTTAAATTAGGCATATCAAATATATTTGTAGGAGCACCTAAAAATAGTCTAAAAAATTTTTTTTGCTCTATTTTTACATTCTCATATCCTTCATGAAATAAAATATTTATACGATTATCATTAGCAATCACATCATCATATAAAATATCTATTAATAAATCAATTTTCTCTTCTCCAATTTGTTCGTATA
>CAMBPW010000026.1 GCA_945869755.1 uncultured Gemella sp. | reverse complement strand
CTTTTAAAAGTTTAATTCATCTTTTATATCTTGTAATTTATTTACCATTATTGCTCCGTTTTTTATATGTTCGTTTAGAGCAATACTCATTTTATCACCAAATCTTCCTGGTAAACAAAAGACTGTATTTCCAATATCTAGTGCATAATCTATAGTTTTTGATGTACCACTTTTTACTCCGGCTTCTGTTACTAATAATCCGCATCCTAGTCCTGCAACTAATCTATTTCTTTCTAAAAATCTATATTTTAAAATTTTAGTCGTAGGGAAATATTCAGAAATAATTAAATGATTTTTTCTCATCATATCGTATAAATATTTATTTTCTTCTGGATAAATCGTATTATGCCCATGTGCTATTACGCCAATTGTATATCCTTTATTACGAATAGTTTTTACATGTGCAAGACCGTCTACACCCGAAGCTAAACCACTACAAACTACAAAATGATTTTCTATAAAATAAGGAATTATAACATCTAATGCTCTCTCTGAATATTTAGTATTTTCTCGTGTTCCTACTATTGAAATTTTGCGTTTAAACAATAACAAATCTTTATTACCACGGTAAAACAAAACTAAAGGAAAATCATAAAGTTTAAAAAATTGTTGTGGATAATACTCACTATCAAAAAAAATATATTCTACATCATAAAATTTAAAATATTTTTCATAGTTGAAAGTTAAATTGTAATGAAATTTGTCGTAAATTTCTTCTGATTTTTTTCCAAAATAGTGTAGAAATTTTACTACTGTCATATCTGCAATTTCTTCAATAGAATCTATTTTCTGTAATATTTGATGTATTTTTAAAGTAGTAATACTATCAATTGCGACTAACGATAATATAATAAGTTTCTCTTTATCGGTCAATATTTTATTTTGCAAAAATTGTCTATCCATATTTACACCTCCTATTTTTTTAATAAAATATTATAATACCAATTAATAACTTTTTCTAAAATATGCTGTTTATCTTTATTTTTTATATAAATACTATCATTGAACTCAATATAATTAGATATATAATTAAAAATTTCACTATATGTTTTGTTTTTCTTAAATAAGCTATACATTTCTAGCTGCCACATAAGTAATGGCGTTCTAAATAGTAGTTGCTCTTGAACATTTATTCCTAAACAATTAGGTATATTGTTCAAACTAATTCTTTCATTATATAGTTTACTCAACAATTTATTTTTTACAGTTTTATCAAATTTTAATTGTACATAAACATAATTTTCTATATCATTAGCATAAAGTTTCGTTACATAATTATTTTTAAACAACGGAAAACTTATAGGTATATCAAAATTTTCTAATTTACAACTCCGCTTCTTACATACTGCACTATGTTTTTTTAAATTATGCGACCAAAGTTGGTAAAATACTATTTCATTTTTTTCTCTATCAAAACCATAGAAAAAAATACACCCTTTATGATAGTTTAAAAAATTATCAACAAAAGGTGCATATTTTATATATACAATATTGTTATTAACATTAAGTTCTTTAACAAACTTATTAATGTCTATTAACCAAATTAATTTTATATTTGCTTTCTCATACCCTAGAGTACGCTTTTTAATATCTAAAAATGGTATAACAGATCTTTGATATTCAAAAGCAATATTATTATTAGCCAAATAGACATCTGCTATTTGTAAACTATCATCAGTTTTAAATATATATTCAACAAAAACTTTATCGTACTTATTTTTAAAATGCTGATACAAAATTTTTTTTACATTTAAATGTTCTTTACTCTCTTTTTTATAATTAGTAAAACTACACTCACTAGACTTAAAATGAGCAAAGTGTGATTGAATTTTTCTTCCTCGTTTAAAAACGAGTTTACATTTACACAACGGACAAAAGTAGTCCTCACTTTTGCTAATTTCTTCATCTATTGCATTACAAATTTTACCATCCCTATTATATGCAATATACATAATCTCACCTTATTTTTTATTTACTGCGACTATTATTTCCAACTCAATAGTAATTTCCTTTAATTTTTTAATTATATCTTCAGAAACGTTTTTAGAAAAAGTTAATGGTGTCATCTTCAAAAAATTTTCTGCTTCTTCTTCATTTAATAAAAATGTCTTTGTTACTCGTTTATTGCTAATAACTTTACAGTTGCTTTCTATTAAATTGATAATATCTTCATTATTATATTCACTACTTAACAACTGTCTAATTTCTTTTAAATAATTTTCTGTCGGAATTATTTTTATCAAAATACCGTCATCTTTCAAAACTCTAAAAAATTCATTATAATTTGCAGGGGTTAAAATATTTAAAATAACATCTAAACAATTATCACGAAAAGGCAAGTTAGAAAGATTTGCTAACATATATGGATTAATTTTATCATCTTTTACAGCACATTCAATAGCATCTTTACTATTATCTATACCGTAAAAATAACTATTACTAAAAATATTTTTTAAAAACTTTATATAATATCCTTCTCCACAACCTACATCTAAAACATTTATCAAATTATAGTCTTTTAAAATAGAAGCAATTTCATAAGCAATATGCTCATAAAATCCATTAGAAAAAACAAATTTTCTAGCAGAAAATAAACTTTCACTATATTTTGTAGGTTTATAATTAGATATTAAATGAATGTACCCTTTTTTAGAAAAATCATAACTATGATTATTTTCACAAACTAAACTTATATTATTTATTTTGCAATTAGTGGAACATTTGGGGCAACGATAAATATCATCACCATTAAATTTTTTTATAACATTTTCTATTTTCATTACTAAATTATTTTTTACTCTCTCTTAAATTTTTAAAAAAATCTTTCATTAAATTACTACATTCTTCTTCTAAAATACCACTAATTATATTAGCATTATGATTAAACAAATTACTATTCACTAAATTTAATTTACTACCACAGCACCCATTTTTACTATCTTTAGTGCCGAAAATTACATTTTCAACACGAGCTTGAACGATAGCTCCACTACACATTACACAAGGTTCTACTGTTGAATATAAATAACTATTATCCAAACGCCAAAAACCAATTTTTTTACACGCTTTTTCTATAACTAAAATTTCAGCATGATGTAATGCTTGCTGATTTATCTCACGCATATTATGAGCTTTTGCGACAACTTCATTATTAACTACTAAAACAGCTCCAATAGGAACTTCTCCCTTATCATATGCTTTTTTCGCTTCGTCTAATGCAAGACGCATAAAAAATTCGTGATTCATCTAATTATCCTTAATATATTTACTAATTTAATTTTAACAAATAAAATATATGTTATCAACTAATATCATAAATTTTATTATATAAATAAAAACAAGTTCCTCTACCTAAAGCAGTTAAAAAGGAACTTGTTATATTATTACCTAAACTAAATTTATAATTTATTTTTTTATATAATCTATTAACTCCCCAATAATTTCACAATTCAAAAATGGAGTTATTAAATATATACCATTAAAATATTTTAGCACTATATAAACATTTACTTAATAAAAGAAATAAAAAGCTATTTACTATTACGTAATTTTATTTTTTCCATAACTACTAATATCCACGTTGCAATTAATAAAGGTTGAATTACAAAGTTAATATTTTGCGGCGATAATATTACAGAAAATAACTGTGCATAATCTTTTTTAAATTCTGGAATTAGATTAATCAACTGTGAAAGTCCTTCAAATAAAAATTGATACACTACTATATAAATAGTTACCCATTGAACAAAATATTCACATATTTCATAATCTTCTAAATCTAATTTTAAAAAGCTATATTTTTTAAATAATTTTTTTCTAATTAAAAATTGTAATATTGCTGTTATTAAAATAAATATTAAAATAAAAATTAAAATTTGAACTGTCGGTAATCTATAATTTAAGTCAACTTCTTCAGACTCAGGAATTAACATAAAAAATGTAAATGTTATTATCGCTAAAAATAACATTAAAATAGCATTTGAAATCATAATAACTATAAAGTTAATTAATATTTTCAAAAAAGTATAATGTTTTTCTTCTTTCTTTTTATATATTAATCTTCCTATTACATATAACAATATTAGTAGGGCTATTATTTCTAAAAAAATAAACATATTATTCTCCTTATTTAAAACTTATTTAATTATATATTATGAACATATATTAGTCCATTCAAAAGTTATTATTATTATTAAATTTCTTGACATTAAACTATTATTGTTTTATTATAACTTAGTACTAATTTAAGGAGGTAATTTTATTGTCTATTTCAACGATAGGTATTATTTTAGCAATATTTGCTATCATTTATTTTACAGCAAAAGGTCTTAATATAATTATAGCTGCTCCACTAACAATTTTAATTGTTATTTTAACAAATGAAATGAATATATTTGAAACTTTATTAGGAAAAGAAAAATCATACATAGTTGCGTTGTGTAATTTTTTAATAAACAATTTTTCAATATTCATATTAGGTTCTATTTTAGCTAACTATATGGAACGTGGTGGTGCTACTTCTACTATTGCAAATTATATTTTAGAAAAAATAGGTAAAGATAGTCCTTTTAAAGTGTTATTATCAATTACAATTATTTCATCTATTTTAACTTATGGTGGTATAAGTATTTTTATAGTTATTTTTGCAATAATTCCTCTTGCAAGACCTCTTTTCAAAGAATTAAATATAAATTGGGAATTATTCCCTATTCCTGTATTTTTAGGAGCAAGCACATACACTATGACAATGTTACCTGCTACTCCATCAATACATAATACAATTCCTACAAAAATATTAGGTACTAACTTAACAGCAGCACCATTATTAAGTATTATAGGAAGTTTTGCAATTTTAATTTTCGGACTTTTATATATGAAAATAACTTTAAATAAAAGTATCGCAAATAATGAATATTTTAATATGCAACTTGATAATAAAGAAGATAAGTTTACAAATGTAAATTATAAATTAAATATCGGAACAAGTATTTTACCAATTATAGTTCTTATAATAATTATTTTTATTTTCAAAGATGTAAAAAACATTGTTTTAATAGCTCTTACTATCGCAATTTTCTTATCTGCTTTTTTATTTAGAAAAAATATAACTAATCAACAAGATACTTTAAATAGTGGAACAATTAGCTCTGTTATTCCCGCATTCGCTACATCTAGTTCAGTAGCATTTGGAACAGTTTTAACTTCTGCTAGTGGATTTGAATTAATTAAAAATGGAATATCTAGTATTTCTAATTCTCCATTAATTAGTTTAGCTTTAGTAACGGCACTATTAAGTGCGATTACTGGTTCATCTTCTGGTGCAATTGGAATTTCTATGAACAGTTTTATTCCACAATATATGGCATTAGGTATTGATCCAGAACTTCTACATCGTGTTGTAGTAGTTGCTTCAGCTTGTTTAACTGTAGTTCCTCAATCAGGAGTAATGATTACATTTAATACTCTTGCTGGATTAAGTATAAAACGTGGTTTTAAACATTCATTTTGGATTGTAAATATCGGACATATTTTTGCTTTAATTATAATGTTAATAGTAGCAAGTTTTATATATTAATTAAAATAATATCCCAAAAAAGTTATTAATCTTTTTTGGGATATTTTTCTAATACTTTTCAATTTGTTTTTTTATTCTCTCTATTTCTAAAATTAAATTGTTATCAAGTGTAACGATGCTATCTATCATAATTTTAGCATCATCTTTTTTATTTTGTAGAACTAACGAATCTGCAATATTAATTTTCCATAAATTAATTATATGTACACTATATGTCTTGCTATAAATTTTAATTAAACTATTAAACAATTTTTCTGCATTATTATCTTCTCTAAAGATAATTGTAGCTTCATTCATTTCTTTAATAAATTTTCTATCTGCATGAACTCCACTATAAAGTAAATATATTGAAATAACTAAAAAACTTATTAAAAATATTGCTATTAATCGTATAGAAAATGTAAATATATCTTCTAGTCCATATAAAACTGAATATGCAAAATATATACCCGCAGGTATAAGCATGTATTTTGCATATTTTTTCCCTTTGCCTTCATTTTCTAATATATTTTTGGAAAATCTATTTTTTAATTCATTAATATCGTAATTATCCATAATTTCTTTCTCCCATTTTAATAATTTTATTATACTAAACTAAAATTATTTTAGCAATTTAATTTTGTTTCAGTATGGCAAAAATTATTTTGTCATAGTTGATATTGTGCATCAACATCTTTGTATATATAATTTAATTATAAATAATAAACTTGCAAAGCAAGTAAATAAAAAATTAAAGGAGATTAGTTATTATGAGTAACAATAACAACAGTGCAAAAGTTCTTGTTCAAAAAGTTGGAACTGCACTTTCTAGTATGGTAATGCCTAACATCGGTGCATTTATCGCATGGGGATTCATTACTGCATTATTTATTCCAACAGGTTGGACACCAAATGAAAGTTTAGCTGCTTTAGTTGGTCCAATGATTACGTATTTATTACCTTTATTAATAGCTTACACAGCTGGTTATAACATTCACGGTCAACGTGGTGGAGTTACTGCTGCGATTGCTACTACTGGGGTTATTATCGGTGCAGCTGGAACTCCAATGTTCCTAGGTGCAATGATTATGGGGCCTATCGCTGCTGTTTTAATGAAAAAATTTGACAATGCGGTACAACCAAAAATTCCTACAGGTTTTGAAATGTTAATTAACAATTTCTCTCTTGGATTTATGGGATTCTTCTTATCAATAGGAGGATATTACGGAGTAGGACCATTCATTAAAGGTTTAACATCTGTTTTAAGTTCAGGTGCTGACGCAATTATTCAAGCTAACTTATTACCATTAGCTAACATATTTATTGAACCTGCAAAAATTTTATTCTTAAATAATGCAATTAATCACGGAATTTTAACTCCGTTAGCTACTATTCACACACAAGAAGCTGGAAAATCAATTTTATTCTTATTAGAAGCTAACCCTGGTGTTGGTCTTGGAATTTTAGCTGCGTATATGATATTCGGTAAAGGAAGTTCTAAATCTTCAGCTTACGGTGCTGGAATTATTCACTTCTTCGGTGGTATTCACGAAATTTACTTCCCATACATTTTAATGAAGCCTTCATTAATTATCGCAGCAATCGCTGGTGGTGTAAGTGGAACTGCTACATTCCAAGCACTAGATGCTGGTTTACGTGCCCCTGCTTCACCAGGAAGTATATTTGCAATTATAGGACAAACAGCTCCAGGTAGCTACTTCGCTGTTTCTTCTGGTGTTGCTGTTGCGACAATTGTAACATTCTTAATTTCAAGTGTTATTTTAAAACGTGATAAAAATGCAACTGGTGATTTAGCTGCTGCTCAAAGCAAAGTACAAAGTATGAAAGCTGAATCAAAAGGTCAAACTGTTGAAGAAAAAGTTGAAACTATTTCTTACAAAGAAGTAGAAAAAGTAATTTTTGCTTGCGACGCAGGAATGGGAAGCAGTGCAATGGGAGCATCAATATTACGAAACAAAATTAACAAAGCTGGAATAAATCTTGAAGTTATAAATACTGCTATTAGAAATTTAGTAGACGGAGAAAAAGTATTAATAGTAACTCAAAACGAACTTACTCCTCGTGCAAAAGGAATGAATAAAAATGCTATTCACGTTTCAGTTGATAACTTCTTAAACAGTCCTAAATACGATGAAATAGTAGAAAAATTAAAATAATTTTAATTAAAAAGCTGGGGCAGAAATTCGTTTAGGCGAAAACTGCTCCACTTTTCTTTTTAGTTCAATAATTTTTATTGATTACAAATACTATGTTAAAATAATAAAAACATTGTTATTACGGAGTAAAAATATGATACTAAATGAAAGAGAAAAAATTCTTCTAAATATATTAATAAACAATAAAGACCCTTTAAGTATAAAAGATTTAATTAAACTTAGTAAAATTAAAGAACGCACACTATATCGTGAAATTAAAAATTTACAATTATCATTAAAAAAAGAAAATTTAGAACTCATAAAAGAAAAATCTAAATATAAAATTATTGGTGATACATCTAAAATTGACATTTCTTTATTAGATACATCTATAGAACAAGGTTACAATCATCTTAATAAAGTGAATATTATTCTTTGTAATTTATTATTTGAAGAAGAAACTTCAATAAAAGAATTGTCAGAAAAATTTTTTCTTAGCTATAATACTATAGTTTCCTCTCTAACAAATATTGAAAAAATTTTAATAGATTATAAAATATCTATTAATAGAAAAAAAGGAGCTGGTATTTCTTTAATAGGAAATGAAGTAAATAAAAGGATTTTACTTATCTCTATATTATGTAATGAAATAAAAGATAATGAATTTTTTACGTTCTTAACTTCTAATGAAAATATTTCAACTAATCCATTCACTAAATTTTTAGATTATTCTTTTTTAAAAACTTTCTTTAGTGAAAATAGAGATTTGCAAATTTTCCATTTATACACAGATTCTAGTATAAAGAAAATTCTTATTAGTCTTAATATTTCATTTGTCCGTAATTTTATGCTTAATGAAAGTTTTATCGAAAATTATTCTACTAAAGAAAACGAGTATATTACAGAACTATTAGAAGCATCAAAAAAATATACCGATTTTGAAAATGATAATCTAACAAAGTTATTTTTAATTAAAATATTAAAAACTTGTAAATTAATTGAACAAGTTTCATATTTTAACGATAAATATTCTTATACTTTAATATATAAAGTAAACTTATTAATTAAAAATATTAGCAATGCAAGTGGAATAGATTTTTCTACTGATGTTAATTTAGCAAGTGGACTAATTATACATATTGAATCTGCAATTAAGAGGTATCAGTTAAAATTAGTTGAAGAAAATAATGACTTACAAGATTTTGTTCTACAAAATTATAATGAACTTTACTTAATTATTAAAAGTGAATTATTAGAAATATTTAACGAAATAAATTTCAGTTCTACTGAACTTAGCTACATAGTTTTACATTTTGCTTCTAGTTATGAACAAATTTATCGTGAAAATTTTGTACGAGCATTAGTTATATGTTCCAGTGGTATAGGTAGTTCTAAAATTTTAGGTAGTTTAATTAGAAAAAATATTCCTGAAATTAAAAATTTAGAATATTCTATCCCATCTAAACTAGAAGAAGATTTAAAAAATGATTATGATTTAATAATATCTACTGTAAAATTAGATTATGATATAGATTATATTTTAGTTCCTACTATTTTACGGAATGAAGATATAAAAACTATTAAAAATAAACTAATGAATATTCGCAGTTTCAAAAAAATTACTTATAAAGAAAACAATGATATTAAAAAAGATTACTCTTTTATTCAAGATATTATAAATAATGTAGAAATTCAAAATCAAAATATTGAAAATTATAATATAAAAAATATTATTTTAGAAAGTTTAACAAACTATGAAAAATTTAGTATTTGTCATAAAAAGATTTTAACGAAAAATCTTATTAATAGACATCAAAAAAGTTCCGTAGTTATTCCAAATACTAATCTAGCATTATTCCATACATTAGACAATGATTACAAACAACCTTTTATTATTATTAATTATTTAAAAAATAGTATTATAATGGAAAATGTTTTAGGTGATGATGAGGAAGTAAAAATATTTTTTATAATGGTTAGCCCAAATAAAAATGAATACACTGAACTTTTAGGACAAATAAGTATTGCAATTTTAGACGATAAAGTGTTAAAAAATGCACTTATTAGTAAAGACACTGATTTTATAAAAACAAAATTAGAATTAATAATGAGAAAATATAAACAAATTAATTAGGAGATAAATTATGTTATTAACAAATAAAGATATTTTACTAGGACAAGAAATTACTACAAAAAAAGATGCTATTGTTAAAGCTGGAGAAATTTTAGTTAAAAATGGTTACGTTGAAGCTGAATATGTTGACGCAATGCTTGAACGTGAAAAAATAGTTTCTACATATATGGGGAACTTTATCGCCATTCCACACGGAACTGATGATGCTAAAAAATCTATTAAAAATACTGGACTTTCTGTAGTACAAATTCCTGGTGGAGTTTCTTTTGCTGATGAAAATGATACAGAAGATAAATTAGTATTTATAGTATTTGGAATTGCAGGAAAAGACGGAGAACATTTAGAACTATTATCAAAAATAGCAATTTTCTGTTCTGACGAACAAAATGTTGTGAAGTTAGTTAGTGCAACTTCAGAAGAAGAAATTATTGAATTACTATCTGCAGAATAATTTTACGAGGTGAAAAAATGAAAAATTTACATTTTGGTGCTGGAAATATAGGTCGAGGATTTATCGCTCAACTACTTAATAATTCAAACTATCATGTTACATTTGTAGATATTAACGAGAACGTAGTAAATGATTTAAAGAATCGTGAAAGTTATACTATAAAAATTTTAGATAATGTTGTAGAAGAACAAATTATAACAAACTTTGATGGTATAAATATAGCGACAGAAAAAGAAAAATTATACGAAAAAATCGAAGAAGTTACACTTATTACAACTTCAATAGGTCCAAACGTATTACCTATTATCGCAAAAGATATAGCACAAGGTCTAAAAAGAAAAGTAGCAAATAACAATACAAAACTTCTTGATATAATTGCGTGTGAAAATATGATTGAAGGAACAAACTTTTTGAGAAAAGAAATTTTCAATCATTTGACAGAAGAAGAACAAAAATTTATAGAACAATATGTAGGATTCCCTAATTCAGCAGTAGACAGAATTGTTCCTGCTCAAAAACATGACGACTACTTATTAGTGGAAGTAGAAAAATTTTGTGAATGGGTAATTGAAGAAAATAAATTAAAAGTTGAAAACAATAAAAAAATAAATGGCGTTCACTATGTTAATGACTTAAATCCATTTATCGAAAGAAAATTATTTACAGTAAACACTGGACACGCTGCTCTAAGTTATGTAGCTAATTACAAAGGATTAAAACTTGTATCAGAAGGAGCAATTAACGAAGAGGTTAGATCTCATTTTATAAAAGTACTAGAAGAAACAAGCGAACTGTTAATAAAAAAATGGAATTTTGATAGAGAAGAAATTAAACAATATCGTGAAAAAACAATTAAAAGATTTGAAAACAAACTTATTGTTGATGACGTAGCAAGAATTTGTCGTACTCCTATTCGCAAATTAGGATATAATGAAAGATTTATTAAACCTATTCGTGAATGTTTAGAATTAAGTTTATCATACGAAAATCTTGCAAAAACTTGTGCATACATATTAAAATTCCAAGATAAAGACGATGAACAAGCAATAAAATTAAATCAATTAATAACTGAAAAAACAATACCAGAAGTAATTAAAGAAATATCTGAAATTGATAATGAAGTAGTTTTA